>NZ_JAEHBK010000010.1:0-171918 GCF_016483685.1 Bacillus cereus group sp. N8
AATATTTTATTCGTGACATAAAAACGCCCCCTTAGATAAACAGATTTTTATTTTTTATCTGTCTACCTAAGGGGGAGCATATCATTAAAGGGGGATTCTTTATTTAATAAACTTGTCCATCACATCTTTATATTTTGCAAATTATTCGTCTTTCATATTGCCATTCATCTGTAAAAGGAAGTTACCTTTTGCGTATGTATGAGAGAATAACATAGGAGATGAGTTTCCTAATTCATCGTAATATTTCTTAACTTTCTCTTAGTCGTCTTTCTTTGTAATTTCGAATAATCTACTGCCTTCATTTTCACCGAGCGCAGGTACGATAATACGTTTTCCTTCTTTTCGAAGATTACCAAATTCTTTTTCTGGAAGTCCAGTTGGATTTTCTGCTTGTAGACCAGCACTTTTAAATTCAGAGATAATTGAACCTACTGTTACTTTCGTTTCTTTTTTTCTTATTTTGATTCAGTAGGTGTTTTTTTGCATTGTTATTACCATCGCAAGCAGTTAAAGAAGCTAAAGATATACATAACGCACCAATTATTAATGTTTTCTTCAAAAAATCCTCCTTAAAGTTTATTTTATTTCTGTACAATCTTGTTTCGTTAAAAAATAAGGATTTTATTCATGGATGAAAGGAGATGAATAGCAATCAACCGTTGCTATTCATCCATCTTCTACTATATAATAGCTATAGTCTACAATAAGTGAATCGTAATTTGCGGTTTTTAAGACAATCGGTGAGAAAACGCTGAAATAAGCGGTATTAGTAGGAGGACACAAATGATTACAGTAAGTAACGTTAGTTTGCGTTTTGCGGATCGCAAATTATTTGAAGATGTTAACATAAAATTCACGCCAGGTAATTGCTACGGTTTAATTGGAGCGAACGGTGCTGGTAAATCAACATTTCTAAAGATTTTATCTGGAGAAATCGAACAATCAACAGGTGACATACATATTACGCCAGGTGAGCGTCTAGCAGTATTAAAACAGAATCACTTCGAATATGAAGAGTTCCCAGTATTAGAAACAGTAATTATGGGTCACACGCAACTTTACAAAGTAATGCAAGAGAAAAATGCCATTTACATGAAAGAAGACTTTAGTGATGAAGATGGTATGCGTGCAGCTGAACTTGAAGGTGAGTTCGCTGAGCTTAACGGTTGGGAAGCTGAGTCAGAAGCTGCAATTTTACTAAAAGGACTTGGTATTGGTGAAGATCTTCATGATAAGAAACTGTCAGAATTAACTGGGGCAGAGAAAGTAAAAGTATTACTTGCTCAAGCTTTATTCGGTAAACCTGACATTCTATTACTAGATGAGCCTACCAACCACTTGGACTTAAAAGCGATTCAATGGTTAGAAAATTTCTTAATGAACTTTGAAAATACAGTAATCGTTGTATCCCATGACCGTCACTTCTTAAATAAAGTTTGTACGCACATGGCTGATCTTGATTTCGGTAAAATTCAACTTTATGTTGGTAACTATGACTTCTGGTATGAGTCAAGCCAATTAGCTTTAAAATTAACACAAGATGCTAATAAGAAAAAAGAAGAGAAAGTAAAAGAGTTACAAAACTTCATTGCACGCTTTAGCTCAAACGCATCTAAAGCGAAACAAGCAACTTCTCGTAAAAAATTATTAGATAAAATTACATTAGATGATATTAGACCATCATCACGTCGTTATCCATTCGTTGGCTTCACACCTGAGCGTGAAATAGGAAATGACTTATTAACTGTTGAAGGTCTTTCTAAAACAATTGATGGCGAAAAAGTGTTAGATAATGTGTACTTCACTTTAAATAAAGGTGATAAAGTTGCATTTATTGGTCGTAACGATATTGCGATGACAACATTATTTAAAATCCTTATGGGTGAAATGGAGCCAGATAGCGGTTCATTCAAATGGGGCGTTACAACATCTCAATCGTACTTCCCAAGAGATAACTCTAAATACTTTGAGAACAGTGACTTCAACTTAGTTGATTGGTTACGCCAATTCTCTCCACAAGATGAGTCAGAAAGCTTCTTACGTGGTTTCTTAGGCCGTATGTTATTCTCAGGTGAAGAAGTTAAGAAGAACGTTTCTGTATTATCTGGAGGCGAAAAAGTTCGTTGTATGCTATCTAAAATGATGTTAAGTGGTGCGAACGTAATCACACTTGACGATCCAACGAACCATTTAGACCTTGAGTCTATCACTGCATTAAACAACGGTTTAATTGCATTCAAAGGTACAATGTTATTCACATCTCATGACCATCAGTTCGTACAAACAATTGCAAACCGCATTATCGAAGTAACACCAAACGGTGTAATCGATAAAGAGGCTACTTACGATGAGTACTTAGAAAATGAAGAACTTCAAAAACAAGTAGATGCAATGTATAAAGGTCAATAATAAATAGTTAAAACCCTCGCTTTCTTTATGAGAGCGGGGGTTTTGTTGAAAAGAAATACAATCTTCGCATTTAAATAAAGGGGGCTAAAATGAATAATTATTCAAAAATAACATTAACGATGGTAAGGGATTTTGATGTTGCACCAGAAGAAGTTTTTGAAGCATGGATAAACCCTGATATGATCAAGAAATGGTTTTTTACGTTGGAAGGGACGAATAAAATAACAAAAAATACTCCCGGGGTAGGCGGAAGCTGGGAAATTGTCGACCATCGTAATGGAAAAGACTATCGAGCAATTGGGGAATATATTGAAATGAATCGTCCTGAAAAATTAGCATTTACATTTAAAATACCACAGTTTAGTGAATTAGAAGATACAATTGTAGTTGAAATAATGGAGAAACAACAAGGATCTGAAATGACATTTTCACAAAATATTATCGTTCCACATGAGGAGAATTGGGCAAAATCCGATGTTGAAAAAGCACTTAAAGACTATCATGATGATTCTGAGCATGGATGGAATTTAAAGTTTATGGGGCTAAAGGAATTAGTTGAAACTGGAGAAATTAGTTATAAAGGATAAGTTTGTAGAAAAAGTGTAGTTTGAGCAAATATTTTAAACTACACTTTTTTTTATGTGAAATATGTACCAAAATTGGAGATAGATTAGTTTGCAAATGAGGAAATAAAGGATTATAGTTTGTGGAGTCAGAATTAGTAGATGAGCCCCTGGAAGAAAAAAGGAAATGTTACAAATTTATTATGTTAAATAGAAACCAAGGTCAAAATGTTTAAAAAGAAATAGTTGAATAAATAAAAGTTACAAATTATAATTACTAATATTCTTCATATAGTTAAACAAATAAAATCTATTTGAAGAAGAAAAATTGAATAGAGAGACAGACTTATACAAAATAAGCCTTGGATGATCAAAAGAGGTGGAGAGATGCAACAATTTTTATTAAAGAGTAAACGAGTATTAAATAATCATTTTGGATTTTTCATATTTGCCGTTATTTTACTTTGGTTAAAAACATATGCAGCATATGTGACAGAATTTAATTTGGGGATATCGAACACAATCCAAAAATTCTTACTGTTTTTCAACCCGTTAAGCTCAGCAGTTCTATTTTTAGGTCTAGCATTATTTGCAAAAGGGAAACGAGCTTACATTTGGTTAATTGTTATTAATTTGTTAATGTCTATACTTTTATACGCAAACGTAGTATATTATCGCTTTTTCAGCGACTTTATTACGTTCCCGACATTAACACAATCGAATAACTTTGGAGATTTAGGTGGTAGTATTTTTGCATTGCTACACGTATATGATCCACTATATTTCTTAGATACGATCATTCTAATTGTTTTAGTCGCAACGAAATTTGTAAATCCTAAACCAATCCGTGTTGCGAAGCATAAATTATCGCTAGTATTTGTAGCAGGTATTTTATTCTTTAGCGTTAACTTAGGTCTGGCAGAATCTGATCGTCCTGAATTATTAACTAGAACATTCGATCGTAATTATATTGTGAAATATTTAGGCGCGTACAACTTTACGATTTATGACGGTATTCAAAGTGCGAAAGCATCAACAGAACGTGCATTAGCTGATGGGGATAATATGACAGAAGTTAGAAACTATCTTTCATCAACGTATGCAAGTCCAAATCCTGAGTATTTTGGTAAAGGAAAAGGAATGAACGTAATTTATATTCATTTAGAGTCATTCCAAAACTTTTTACTAAACTATAAGCTAAATGGCCAAGAGGTTACACCATTCTTAAATTCATTTACAAAAGATGCGAATACGTTATACTTTGATAACTTCTTCCATCAAACAGGACAAGGTAAAACATCTGATGCGGAGTTCATGTTAGAGAACTCAATGTTTGGATTACCGCAAGGATCTGTTTTTACAAATAAAGCTCATAACACATATCAATCAGCACCAGCTATTTTAGGTCAGCAAGGATACACATCAGCAGTGTTCCATGGTAACTACAAAACGTTCTGGAACCGTGATGAAATTTATAAATCATTTGGTTTTAATAATTTCTTTGATGCGTCATACTATGATATGAACGAAAAAGATGTAGTAAACTATGGCTTAAAAGATAAACCATTCTTTAACGAATCAATTCCGTTATTACAAACGTTGAAACAACCGTTCTATACGAAGTTCATTACGTTATCGAACCATTTCCCTTATCCGATTGATAAAGCGGAAGCAACGATTGAACCAGCTAAAACAGGTGATTCATCAGTAGATACGTACTTCCAAACAGCACGCTATTTAGATGAGTCTGTGAAAGGATTCATGGATTACTTGAAACAATCTGGTTTATACGATAACTCAATTATCGTTATGTACGGTGACCATTACGGTATTTCAGATAATCATAGCGCAGCAATGTCTCAAATAATGGGTAAAGAAATGAACTCATTTGAAAATGCTCAATTACAACGTGTACCTTTAATCATTCGCGTACCGGGAATGGAAGGCGGCGTACAACATCAATACGGCGGAGAAATTGACGTTCTACCAACGTTATTACACTTACTAGGTACAGATACAAAAAATTATGTCCAATTCGGATCAGATTTATTATCACCAGAGCATAAACAAGTCGTTCCGTTCCGTAACGGTAACTACGTAAGTCCAACAGTTACTGCACTTAACGGCAAATACTATGATACGGCTACTGGAAAACCTGTAGAAATAACAGATGAAATAAAACAAAATGAACAAATGGTTCAAAAATCACTAAAATACTCCGACCAAGTTGTTAACGGTGACTTATTACGATTCTACACACCAGAAGGCTTCACTCCAGTAGATCGTTCTAAGTACAACTATAACCATCATGATAAAAATAAAACGAAGGTGAAGACGACTGAAGACGGGGAAACGAAATAAATAATAAAAAATCCTACTCGTATTCCATACGGGTAGGATTTTTTGTTTTAAGAGTTACTTTCGGATTTTTGGAGTGCTACTTTTTTAGGCATAAAACATGCAATAATCAAAGCTACAAAAGATAAGACTAACATAAATACGTAGGCATCACTTGAGCTGAAGATAGAAGATAATTTTGTTACTTGCATAGTTGATATGTTCCCGTTATTACTAGATAACTGTAAAGTATGTGAAGTTGACTGAATCGTATACACTGTGATGATAACTGCTGTTCCAATAGCACCTGCTAATTGGCGAATCGTATTATTTACTGCGGAACCATGTGAACCCAGTTCTCTTGGTAAAGCGTTTAAACCTGCTGTATTTAAAGGCATAGAAATGAAGCTTAACCCAATTCGTAGAATAATGGTACGAACCATTAAATACATATAAGTTGTGGATTCGGTCAAATCAATTACACCCCACATCGAAATAATGATACATATTAAACCCATAATAAAGAGTGGTTTTGCACCGTATTTATCAAACATTTTCCCGGTGATAGGTGATAAGAAGGCATTAATGACAGCTCCGGGTAATAGAAGTAGACCGGATTCGAATGCAGTAAAACCTCGTCCATTTTGTAAGTAAATCGGTAATAGAATTAAATCCGCATACATAATCATCGTAATTAGTATATTAATGATTGAAGTAAGAGTGAAAATTTTATATTTAAATACGGATAAGTTTAGTAGTGGATCGCCAGACTTTATTTGACGTAAACAGAATAGAGTTGTAACGATTATTCCGATGATAATTGTAGTAATAACAACTGGATGATCCCATCCTTTGCTTCCTGCACTACTAAATCCAAAGATAATACAACCAAAGCCAATTGTTGATAAAATGACACTTACGATATCTAATTTTGCTTTTGTTGTTTCAGCAACATTCATTAAATATTTTAGCGCGAGAATAATAACGATTAATACAAATGGAGCTAATCCAATAAATAACCATCTCCATGAAACATATTCAATGATAAATCCAGATAATGTTGGAGCGATGGCTGGCGCAAAAATGATGGCAAATCCGATAGTCCCCATAATACTCCCACGCTTTTCACTAGGGTATAAATATAAAATAACAGTCATCATTAGCGGCATAATAATTCCTGCTCCAACTGCTTGAATCATTCTTCCTGTTAACAGAATGCCAAAATTCACGGCACATGCACAGAGAACCGTCCCAATAAACAAAGAGAGCATCGAGCTAATAAATAGCTGCCGTGTTGTAAATC
Organism: Bacillus cereus group sp. N8; assembly: GCF_016483685.1. Taxonomy (NCBI): domain Bacteria; kingdom Bacillati; phylum Bacillota; class Bacilli; order Caryophanales; family Bacillaceae; genus Bacillus; species Bacillus cereus group sp. N8. The sequence continues at coordinate 6,613 of NZ_JAEHBK010000010.1, forward strand.
GTTTCATTAAAAACGCAGTAATTGGCACGAGAACACCATTTATGAGCATAAAGCCTGTTGATAGCCATTGCACTGTTGCAGCCGTAACATCAAATACTTCCATTAAATTACTCATCGCCACATTTAATAGCGTCTGATTCAATGTTGATAAAAAACAGCCGGCAATGAGCACAACTAATATAATTTTTTTATTTCTTTCTGATATTTCCTTTTGCATTGGTAAGCTCCTTCATTGTTTTCTTGATTTATCGACAATGTGTCGATAAAATTAATGGTAACAAAATAAATTTTCTTTGACCATGAACAGTTTTGTTGAAAATGTTCACTACTCGACATATAAGGTATGCACTGTCGAATAAGTAAAGAGAAAATCTATAAAGGAGTTTCAAAATGTCTACACCTAAAAAAGAAGATCCTCGTACAGTTCGTTCAAGAGAAATGTTTAAAAATGCTGTTTTTTCTCTCCTATGTGAGAATCCTAGTACTTCAAGTTTAACGGTTCAGAAAGTCGCAACAAAAGCAGGATTAAATCGGACAACATTTTACTTACATTATCAAGATATTCAAGATTTACTAGACCAAATCACAAATGAGATTTTAAACGAGCTTTCTAATAAAATTGTTGATTTAATACATGCAAAAGATTTATCAGATAAACAAAAGCTAACACAATTACTTGATTATTTATATATCCATCGAAATTATTTATTTATATTATTTAAAATGAATCAATTTGAGGAACAACTATTTTTATTTTTAAAGCAATTAATAGAAACGAGAAGAGAGAATACGAAAAAGGATTTGCCAGATGACTATGTTGCGGTTGATATTAAAACAGCCTCTTTGGTAGGTATCATCATGTGGTGGATAAGGAATGGACTTCACTTTAGTTCAGATTATATTGCAAATCAAATTTATTTCATGTATAAATAATGATTTTAAGGATCGGAATTAATGGAACTTTATAAAACAAAAGGTTCCGAGAAAGAAGGGGATAGTCATGAATTTTAAAAATGAAAAAGTAGCATTACGCTTAGAGGTTGTGAATTACCAATTTAATGATGCAAAAGACGAGTGTGATAGAAATTGATTAAGAGTAAAGGCGAAACTATCAGAAGAAAATAAAGTTTTTGAAACGATGGATCCTTTTTTACAAACATACGACTTAAAGTACATGATAAAATGGTTTGAATCTTTACCAAACCCTACATATAACGAACTAGATTTCATGGAACCAAATTTAGCGTTTGAATTTATGGGGGAAAAATCAGGGGAGTTTAACATTGTTATTCGTTTATCGCTGGAACTTAACCCCGCATGGTGTAAGGAAGAAGAGTACGAATTTTCTATCGGTGTAATGCAAGAGGATAGAGAGAATATTATTCGTTCTATTGAAGAGCAACAACTGAAATTCCCAAAACGATAAAAAAAGACTTGATAACCTACAAGAGGGAATCAAGTCTTTTTATTACATACGATTATCATGCCAGAAGTTTAATGGGAAGTGTTCGTTCTCATTATAGGCTTCTAATTCATATCCTTTTTCTTTCAATCCTTTAATTATACCAGGTATTGCTTTTACTGATTGTGGATGAATATCGTGCATAAGGATAACTTCTGTTGGATTTGTAGCACCATGTAGAACGTTTTCTACGATTTTAGCAGATGCAGCGTCTACTGGCATTTTGTTGTATCTCCAGTCTAATGAATCAATTGTCCAGTCCCAAACTTTTAAACCATTTTCGACAACTTTGTTGCGAAGGGCTTCATTTAATCCTGGCATTGAGCCGTAAGCAGGACGTGTTAATACTGGTGATTTTCCTAGAACACCAGTGATTAAGCCTTGGTCTTCTTTCATTTCATCAACGTAATGACCTTCTGTGTAAAGCTTCTTGTAGTTATGAGTCATACTGTGCATCCCAACATAGTGGCCTTCAGCATTTTCACGTTTTACAAGATCAGGGAAAGCTTTCACGTTTGAACCAATTAGGAAGAATGTTGCTTTTGCATTTTCACTCTTTAACATATCTAAAAGCTCAGCTGTGTATTTTCCAGGACCATCGTCAAATGTTAAGTAAGCGACTTTTCTAACTTGCCCGTTATAGTGCTTTGGAGCTTCTTTCGGAGCAAGGGACGTTTGAATTTCACTTACAAGTTGAACAGATTTCGCTTCATCCTCTGTACTTGCTAGAGCGATATGTGTTGATCCATAAGCAGCTTCGTATGTAAATAATACCCCAGCGCAAATCAACAGAGCCCTTTTCACTAAAGTTGTCATCCGAATTCCATTGTGCATAATTTTCCTACTCTCTATAAAAGTTCTACTCTACTATATTAGCAATTTTAGAGGGGGAAATGCAAAAAAACTTTTTTACAAACGCAAAAAAGTTTGTTAAAAAGTATGCAAGATTTCACGGTTTTGCAGGTTTGAAAAAATGAAACAAGAATTAAATGAATGGAACTGTATGTAAAATGGTTCATTCATGTTTTTTGTTTTAGAAAGGGAGGATAAGTATGAAAAAATTAGCTTGTTTACATGCTCATCATTCAAATATTGAATACATTGACCGAGTGTTGCAATCTTTTGAAATAGAAATACTCCATTTTGTAGATCCAATCTTATCACACAGACTAAAAATAGAACGAGAACAAGCACGAAATAATTTAAAAGATAGTATAAAGTATATAGCTGAAAGTGATATAGATACACTTTTAATAACTTGTACAGATTATATCACGTTATTAGATGAGGATTTCAAAATAGACATACCTATATTGAAAATTGATGAGCCATTCTTTGAAATGATTTGTCAGGTTGAAGAGCCACAGACAATACTATTTACAAATACCCGTACTGTTTCAGGAACAATGGAACGTTTAAGACTATACGCTCAGCAGAATAATAAATCCATACAAGTAAAAGTAGAAGTGATAGAGGGGATATTTGAGTTAATTATGCAAGGTCGCAAAGAAGAGCATGATGCTAAATTAGAACAGTATCTATATGAAATTATGAAAGATAGAAACGAAATGTTTTCAGTTGCACAATTATCAATGGTAGACGCTGCTACAATGGTAGAAAATATAATAGGAAGGAACATAATAAATCCGTTGAATGCGCTAGTGGAATATTGTATACAGAGTGTGAATGAACAACCGTGTGAAAAATAAAAAAAGGATGTTTTTTGTTTTAAAGAATATCAACAAAAATTTCACATACCGTATTTAAAAAATAAATATAGGAAAACCAAAAAATAATGTAGAATATATCGTACATACATATATGAAGTCAACATAAAACATAAAAGAGGTGGGCATATGTTACTTGAAGAAGTAATGCAGCAACTGGAAGAGTATGGGACAGAACAAACTCGTAAGACATATAAAAACCATGGGGCGAAAGAGCCGTTATTTGGAGTTAGTTTTGCGAATTTAAAATTGTTAAAAAAGAAAATAAAAAAGGATCATGATTTAGCAATTTCATTATGGGAAACGAAAAATATGGACGCAAGGACTTTAGCAACGATGATTTTAGATCCGAAGAAACTAACATCAGAACAGCTAAATAGGTGGGTTCAGGATGTTGATTATTATTGTTTAATGGACGTTTTTATGACAGCTATATGTACGTCGCCAATCGCGATAGAAAGAATGGAAGAATGGACAAAGTCTGATGATGAATGGATTGGAAGAGCTGGTTGGTCATTATTAGCGAATATTGCAATAAAAAATAAAACGTTAGACAATGACTTCTTCTTACCGTATTTAGAAGTGATTAAAGTTCATATACATAATGAAAAAAACAGAAAAAGAGAAGCAATGAATAGTGCATTAATTGCGATAGGGATTCGAAATGAAGCTTTAGAGCAACAAGCGATTGAAATTGCACGTGAAATTGGAAAAGTAGAAGTTGATCATGGTGCAACGTCATGTAAAACTCCAGATGCAGAACCATATATTAAAAAGGCACGAGAAAGAGCTGAAAAAAGGAAGGTAAAATAAGAAGGGGTAAGATTATGAAACCAATTGAAGCGGCACAAAACATAATTACATCACAATTTTCGAATTGTGATGTTGCTTTACTAGGGGGAAGTGTTGCTAGAGGAGAGGCTACGAAAACATCTGACCTTGATATTGTAATATTCGACCACAGTTTGTCATCTTGTTATAGAGAATCTTTCTATAGTAATGGGTGGCCTGTTGAAGTATTTGTACATAATTTTGAAACGTATAAAACCTTTTTTAAAATGGATTGTGACCGCGGGAGACCTTCTTTACCGCAATTAGTATTAGAAGGGTTTGTTTTAAAAGGGGAAGTTGAAATTGTTGAGCGGTTAAAAAGAGAAGCGAATGATCTACTAATGAAGGGACCAGATAAATGGACTGAAGAAACGATGAAGCAGAAGCGCTATTTTATTACGGATGCTTTGGATGACTTTATTGGTGCAACAAAGAGAGAAGAAGAGTTGTTTATCGCAAACTTATTAGCTGATTTAGTACATGAATATGTTTTGAGGGTAAATGGACAATGGCTTGGAAATTCAAAATGGTTCATTAGAGTGTTGAAAAGGTATGACGAAGTATATGCAGAGAAATTTGTTATGGTTTTCGATCACTTTTATAAAACAGGTGAGAAAAAGGAATTAATCGCTTTTATAGAAAAAACGTTAGAAGAGTATGGGGGAAGAATGTTCGAAGGATTTTCTATAGGGAAATGAGAAGGGGTAGCAAAATGAATTTACCAATCGTTCAATTAAGAGAACTATTACTAGATGATGTTGAAGATAGGTACAGGTGGTCATTAGATACAGAAGTAACAAAGCACTTAGTTGTACCAGATCAATATCCACCGTTCACTCGTGAAGATACGAGAAGGTGGATTGAAACGTGTATAAGTCGAAAGAATGGATATGAACAACGGGCTATTCTAACTGATAAGGGTATACACATTGGATGGGTAGATATTAAAAATTTCGATAAAACGAATAAAAATGCTGAATTAGGGATTGCAATTGGAAATAAAGAATATTGGGGTAAAGGATATGGAATGGCAGCTCTATACAGTATGTTACAAAGCGGCTTTTTTGAATTCGAATTAGAAAAAATATGGCTACGAGTAGACGAAGATAATTTACAAGCTAGAAAGAGTTATGAAAAAGCAGGATTAGTTTGTGAAGGAATAATGAGAAATGATAGATTACGTCATGGTAAATTCATTCATCGCTATCGTTATAGTATGTTAAAAGAAGAATATCAATCTTTATTTAATAGTCTATAAAAATATTATGTAAACTTAAAGGGGATAGGGAAAATGATTCGATTACTTATGAAAGAAGATGCAGAAAAATATTGGGACTTACGTTTACAAGCATTACAAGTAAATCCAGAGGCATTTGTAACAACTTATGAAGAGGCAATTCGTCAGGAAAATCCTATTGAGCGAGTTGAAGGTAATTTGACATCTACTACTATTTAATGAAGAAAATCAATTAATTGGAGTTGTCACTTTATTAAGGGAAGAGAAAGATGCCTATAAGCATAAAGGTCATATCGTTGCGATGTATGTAGATGCACAAAAAAGACGTAACGGACTAGCACGTGAATTAATTGCAAATGCAATTCAAAGAGCGAGAGAAATAAAACTTGAGCAATTAAACTTAGGTGTTGTATCCACAAACGAACCAGCAAAAAGATTATATGGATCAATGGGTTTTAAAACCTACGGAATTGAAAAGAGAGCTTTAAAGATGAATGGTGTATATAGTGATGACGAATATATGGTGTTGTTTCTTTAAAAGAAGGGGGTTATTATGAAAGATCTCTATTTAGAAAAAGATATGAACCCGCAAGTAGCCATTTTATATGCAACAGTTCTTGATACATTTAAACGATTGCAAAATTTAGTAGAAGGTACAGAAGAGGACGAACTATCCTTTAAAGGGTCTGAAAATAATGAAAATAGTATAGGGCAGCTACTTCAGCATTTAGCAGTTGTCGATTTACACTGGGTATATCGTTTAAGCGGAGAAGAAGTTCCACAGGGGCTTAAAAATAAATATGGGCCTATGTTGAATGAAATAGGGGAATTGCCAAGTTTAAGAAAAGATACATTGCAAGAATTAATGCAAGATTATGAAGCAGTGCAACGTATGTTTTATGAGGAATGTATGAAACTAACAGAAAATGATTTAACCCGGGAAGTGTCCTATGAAAAGGGAGAAAGTGCGACTATAAGATGGGGAATATGGCATATAGCTGATCATAATCGGTACCATCAAGCACATATAAATCGATTGAGAAAATTATACAAAGAACATCACTTACATATAATCCAAATGTAAGTGTGAAAAACTCCCCTTAATTAATAGATTAGGGGAGTTCATTTTAAATTGGCTTTTGTTTCTTTTCTTCCCAAGTTAACATCAAATTTTTATGGTAGTCTTTTGGTTGCTCAATTAAATACCAGTAAATTATATGCGCAATTGTTGGCTGCCATTTTTTATGGCGTATTCTTATATTTTCGTGATGAGTATAGTGAGTGGAAATTACAGTCGCTTTTGTTTCTGGGAAACCGCTGTATACAATATCTTCTATCTCATACCAATAAACTTTATTCCCATCTAAATCAATTATTATACCTTCATCATCCCAATAAAAAACGGTGTTCTCTCTTCTTTTTTTCAAAAGATAAAAACCATAGTATAAAAAAAGGCCTGGGATGATTAAGATTAGAATACCAAGGAAGAAAAACTCATCTATTAAAGCTAAAATACAAATGAAAAGAAAAGAAAGTCCTGCAGCTAACATCATTAAGGTGAATACCATGGAAATTTTATATGTTTTAATATGATCACATCCAAATAACTAATTTATTTCTTAAGTTAAAACTCTTCATCTGTACGATATGCACCGATCATTATGCATACAGCGGATATAAAATACATACACATTTCGATTAGCGTAATTCACGAAACGAATGCTGTAGCGATTCCTCTTAGTGTTATTTTAATATATTGTATAATAAATAAAAAGATTATTATTTTTATAAGTTAATATTCTGTTGGAAAATTTTGCATTCGAATAGATTGAAAGTTATTTAATAAAAAACTATTATAAGGGGTTTTATAATGAAAGCTATTGCAGTAGGGATATTGGCATCGTTTTTCTTTGCCTTTACCTTTGTGTTAAACCGGTCGATGGACTTAGGAGGCGGGAGTTGGATTTGGAGTGCATCATTACGGTATTACTTTATGGTTCCAATGCTGCTACTTATTGTTCTGTATAGAGGGAACTTAAAACAACTCTTTCAATATATGAAAAGTAATCCGAAAGAATGGTTGTTATGGAGTATTGTTGGATTTGGTCTCTTTTATGCACCGCTTAGTTTCGCGGGTGCGTTTGGACCGGGGTGGCTTGTCGCTTCAACTTGGCAAATTACAATAGTTGCAGGGATTTTGTTAACACCATTTTTTGCGGTAGACCCATTACATAAAAAACTTCCAATGAAGGAATTAGTAATGTCAGGCATTATTTTATTCGGTGTTGTTCTTATGCAAGTAGAACATGCTTCTTCTTTAGGGATTCGTGAAACCATTTTATGCGTAGTTCCTGTACTCATTGCTGCGTTTGCATATCCACTTGGAAATAGAAAAATGATGCAAGTATCTAAGGGTGAATTAGATGTCTTCCAACGAGTTCTCGGTATGACATTAGCAAGTTTACCATTTTGGTTTTTACTTTCTGGTTATGAAGTATCTACAAGCGGTTTACCGTCAAGTAGTCAAGTTTTTCAATGTTTTATTGTAGCGATTAGTTCAGGTTTAATTGCAACAGTATTATTCTTCTTTGCGACAGATCTTGTAAAAGATGATCCGCAAAAATTAGCAACAGTCGAGGCGACACAGTCTGGTGAAGTTTTATTTGCTTTAGTAGGAGAGCTGATCTGGTTATCGGCTCCAATTCCGTCTTCTTTATCGTGGGTTGGAATGAGTCTTGTAATTGTCGGAATGATACTTCATAGTTATGTAGCTGTAGTTGTGAAAAAAGAAGAAAAAATAACGGCGTAAAAAGATTGGCTCTTTTTCAATAAAGAGCTAATCTTTTTTCATGAGAAGGGATGGAGATAGAGTGTTACAACGTGTTGAGCATATAGAAATAGATCCTATAAAAAAAGTAATAAAGCATGCGACCGGTCTGAGTGAAGAAAGCTTAATTAAAGCAGTTTCAATGTATAAAAATGATCAGGCAGTGCTATATAAATATGGGAATAAGGGTTGCATAGGTATAGCGTTAATTCATACAAATAGAGCGAGAATGTGTCACATAGCTGTTGATGAAAAATATCGTAATCAAGGAATTGCACTTCAAATGATTAAAGAAATAATTAGGGAATATGAGTTAACATATATTGAGGCTGAGACAGATACAGAGGTAGTCGGATTTTACAAGAAATGTAATTTTAAGATTGAAAGCTTAGGAGAGAAATACCTGGGATTAGAGAGGTTTTATTGTTATTTAGAGAATGAATAAAATAAATAGCTCATCATTTGTGATGGGCTATTTCATATTAGTATAAATTAAGATTGCTAGATTGAAAGTTTTTCATTGCGTTCACTTTTTTATATTTATTTCAAATTAATATACCATAATTTAACTGTTTCCGATATGATAAAAACGATAGACGTATAGTAATCGGAATGATTAAGTTAAAAATTAAGAAAAATATGATAATATATGTATGTATTAGTTTAAAGCAAAATGGGGGAACAATCGTGAAAATGAATGAAATAGTGGCGAGTACAAAACTTCCAAATACAATCGAAACAATTACAAACGATTTAAAAACCTTAGGGATAGAAAAAGGAATGACAGTTATTGTTCATTCATCATTAAGTTCAATCGGTTGGATATCTGGTGGGGCAGTTGCCGTAGTAGAAGCGTTAATGAAAGTTGTTACAGAAGAAGGAACAATAATTATGCCAACCCAATCTTCAGATTTATCCGATCCAAAACATTGGTCAAGACCACCTGTACCAGAAGACTGGTGGCAAATTATCCGGGATAATGTCCCTGCATTTGACCCACGTATAACACCTACAAGGGCAATGGGAAAAGTAGTTGAATGTTTTCGTACATATCCGAATGTATTGCGCAGTAATCATCCGCTCAGTAGTTTTGCAGCATGGGGGAAACATGCAGAGGAAATTATAGCGAATCATTCACTTTCCATAAGTTTTGGGGAAGAATCGCCCTTACGAAAAATATATGATTTAGATGGATACATATTATTACTTGGTGTCGGATATGACTCCAATACATCCGTACATTTATCTGAGGTACGTACAGGTGCACGCGAGTTAATAAAGGTAGGGGCGCCTATTATAGAAGAAGGTGTAAGAGTATGGAAAGAGTTCGTTGAAATGGATTACGATTCTGACACGTTTGTAGAAATTGGAGTTGAATACGAACGGAAAGGAACAGTTACGCGTGGGAAGATAGGGAATGCGACTTGCCGTTTTATGAGGCAACGTGATGCAGTTGACTTTGGAACAGAGTGGTTTCGTGCGAAAAATCAGTAAGGGATGGTTATGATGAAAGGGAAAAAAGTATTAATTACGAGCGGCGGTTGCCTAGAAAAATGGGATCAAGTACGCGGACATACAAATTTGGCAAAAGGTACGATTGGAAGAATTATTGCAGAAGAGCTAATGACAAAAGGAGCAAATGTAATATATTTGCATGGCTATTTCGCTGAGAAGCCAATGGATGTAAATAACCAATTAGAATTGCATCCATTTGAGGGGATTATTGACTTACAAGATAAGATGAAGAGTATTATTACACATGAAAAAATTGATGCGGTTATTATGGCTGCTGCTGGCTCAGATTGGGTTGTCGAAAAGATTTGTGATCAAGATGGAAATATTCTTAATATGAACGGAAAGATTTCCAGTGACATCGCTCCAATTATTCATTTTCAAAAAGCACCAAAAGTATTAAAACAAATAAAGAGTTGGGATCCAGAAACGATACTCGTTGGCTTTAAACTGGAAAGTGACGTAAATGAAGCAGAACTTATTGAAAGGGCGAGTAAAAGGATGGAAGATGCGAAAGCGAGTGTAATGGTAGCAAATTCACCACATTCATTATATTCTCGCGGCGCTGTGCACCATGTTATTGGACAAGACGGTAATGTGAAGTTATGTAATGGGAAAGATGAAACAGCAAAAGAAATTGTCATTATGTTAGGGCACTTATGTAATCGTATCACTTCTATGTAAATTTAAGCTTTTAGAAAGAGATGCAGTCGCATAGTATGTAATGGAGTTAATATTAAATCAGTGAGGGAACTTATCCCTCACTGATTATTAAATCGAATTAATGGAATAGGCCATTAGCTGCTCGTAAATGTGTAATACATGTTATATGCATAATGAACATTTTGTGAGGAGTGGATTTTATGGAACATTTATTGAAGCAAGCTATTAAACTTAGAAATGAAAAGAAATATGCACAGTCTAGGGAGATACTTATAGGATTAACAAATTTTACGAGGGATGCAGAAGTACTATATCAATGTGCCTGGATACATGATGTAATGGGTCTTGAAAAGGATGCGGTTCCGTATTATGAACAGGCGATTGCGAACGGACTTGATGGTGAATCCCTTTGCGGTGCGTATATCGGTCTTGGCAGTACGTATCGTTGTATAGGGGAGTATGATAAAGCGATTACTGTATTAGAAGCAGGGATAAAGCAGTTCCCGGAAAATGACGTGATGAAAGTGTTTTTATCACTAGTGAAATATAACGTAAATGATCATGAATCCGCGATGAAATTATTGCTTGAAACGGTCGTAAAAGTAGAGGAAGTAAAAGAATTTGAACGTGCCATTTTATTTTATAAAGACCATTTAAATGAGGTTTTTGAATAGAGGAGTGAAAGCATGAATGTAACCATATCGCGGGATAGAACGAGTGTTTGGTTTGGGATCGTATCATTAATTATGTTGTCAAACTATTTATTGTATGCCCTTCCAATTGTACCAGCTGCTCCGAAAGAAGTCGTGCTTGGTTCGTTATTAGATTTTATGTTTGTAATTCCAGTCATCACATATTTCTTTATTATACGGAAAAGGTATTCGTTAACATATATGTTTCCTGTAGTTATAGCAGGATACGTGTTCGCAAGATTTATAATTCCTAGTGATTATTTACAAGCTTTTTCATTTGTTTCGTATGTAATAGTTGCTGGAGAAATTTTGTTCGTATGTTTTGAACTGTTTCTGATATATAGAATTATTAGAGTTCTACCTAAAATAATAAAACGATATAAAGAATATAGAAGTGGGTATTCTTCATTTTCTTATGCGATTGATCAAGCATTTGATGATACTATGAAAAGAAGTAAGTCAGTAAATATCATTCTTACAGAGTGTAAATTATTCTATTATGCTTTTTTATCGTGGCGTGTAAAAGTATCAGAAAGTGAATTCACATACACATATCATAAAAAGACCGGTGCAATAGGTGTTTATATCATGATTATTCATGCAACTTTAATTGAAAGTATCGGTTTTCATTATTTACTTCATCAATGGAATCCAGTAATAGCTTGGATTTTACTTATCTTAAACATATATGCGATGGTTTATTTTTTAGCTGAAATACAAGCGATGCGTAAAAATCCAATTATCGTTGCGGAAGAAAAAGTAATTATTCAAATTGGATTAGGAAAGAAAATCGTTATACCATTTACACAAATTGATAACATTGCGTTTTATAAAGGCGAACCTTTAAAGAAAGAGGTTCTTGACGCAACTGTTATGGAATTTATAAAGGAACCTCCAACTTTTGAAATAACGTTAAAAGAACCAATTAAAGCGCAGCTGTTATATGGATTTTCTAAAACAGTAAGTCGTGTGCATTTAAATGTGGATGAGGAAAGAAAATTTTATGATGCGGTTACTGAAAGGTTAAAACATATGAATGGTGGATAGTGAAAAACTCCTTCTAAATATGAAGGAGTTTTATTGTGTAATTGTAGACCGTACACTTCTTTATCGCTATATAAACGGATATAATTAAGACTAGAAAATAGCATAAGGGGAAACAAAAAATGAATAAATTACGAACGCCTAAAAGTGAAATTATAGAAAGAAAAATTCGGTATGACTCAACAATAATAGATCACAATTGCTTAATACTTGAAAAGAAATCTCAAAGTACCATGTTATTTCATGAGGTTCAGTATTCATTTACGATGAATACAAATGATTCGAGTTTAACAATCCCAAAAGGAAGTTACACCATTGCATACTACTGGGAAAATCGTCCGTACAATTTATACATATGGAGAGATAAGAACGGAATGTATTTAGGCGCTTATTTTAATATTGTAAAAAATACGCACATAACAGACGAACTAGTGTCATTTGAAGACTTAATTATTGATATTTTGGTACTTCCAAGTGGAGAATACTATATATTAGATGAAGATGAATTACCTGAGCCCTTAGAAAATTTTGAAGGTGGCTATGTGGATGAAGCTCTTTATGTTTTAAAGGAAGTAATTCAAAAGTCGCTTCCTCAAATGATTGTAGAGACAGAAATGGTGCAGCTAAAATAAAGTTTAATCGATTTGAAAAGAAAATACGTGTTTAATGAGAATGAGTAGTCTCAAGTTATATGATCTAACTTTTTGGATAAATCTAAGGTTAGAAGCATATTTCTTGGGATTACTCTTTTTTTGTAGGAATTTTGTTGCTTAGTTTTTAAATTGATTTTTAAATTTATCAAATAAGATTGACTGAATCAAGTTCAGTCGTTTATGATTGAATCAGATTCAGTCGTGGCAAAAAACATATTAGGAGATGACGTATGAAAAGAATATCAAAAGAACCAGATATAAGACGCCAAGAGTTAATGGATATTGGTTTTGAACTATATATGAAAAATGGTATGGGAGGATTTAGCATTAAGGATGTTGTGAATCGTGCGGGTGTAGCAACAGGGCTGTTTTACTATTACTTTAAATCTAAAGAAGATTTTGTTGATGAGACTTTAAATAGCTTCATTGTGAAAAATATGGAGTTAATCGAAGAAATACTTATTTCAAATGAACGGTCTGTAATGCAGAAGATGAAAGATTCTCTAGATATATTTTGGACATTTATTGAAAAATTAGCACCCTATAAAAATATGAGTTCGTTTCAGACGGAACAACATTTTCAACTGGAACAGAAATTATTCACACGAATGCAACCGTTAATTCGACAAGTAATTGAAGAAGGAGTGAAAACGGGGATTTTTTATACTGACAACTCATTATTAGCTTCTGGATTTATTTTATACGGTCTTAGCAGTATTGCCCATTCAGAAGTAAAGTTGAGTCTAGATACGAAGCAAGAAATGGTTAATTTAGTATTAACTACACTACGATACGATCAAAAAGAAGGTGAATATATATGAAGATTATTATTGATGGAAACAATATTTCGCAAGAGAAACTTACAAAATGGAAAAGAGAACGTATTAAAAAAGCATTAAATACATTAGGACATAAAGAGCCTGAAATAAATGATACAGACGCCATGATAAAAAAGCTAATGGAAGTAAAGATGGGATATTCATATAGTGAGATGTATGGTAAGTTGAAATCCAAACTTAGATTAAGTGGAATAGGTATGCGTATTTGTTCAGTTTTATCTGGCGATAGACGAAAATTTTCAAAAACAAGTATCTATTTAGACGGGATTACAGCAGAAGAAGCTATAAATGGAATTGATAGTTTTATGCTTGAACAATCACGTGAAAATAATCAAGTGAATTTATCAGCTTGTCCTGATCACTATGTACTAAGAACCTTTGGGGAAAATGAATTAGAGGTTATCGAAACTACAGGTAATTCTCCGTTCCCGGTTCAATTTTTCATTGTTTTTGGTGACGAAACGGGATTAAAAACACCTAGAGATAAGTCTTATCAATACCAATCAACAGGTGTTGCACGTATGGAAGATGGTACTATTATTGGTGGAGTTCGACATCAATTTAAAGATACTGATACTGGGATAGAAGTACGTCTAGTTGTTGAGTTCCCAGCACTTTGTCCTAATAGCCTTATTAACTCACATCAAATGCATTTAGCATGTGAGTTTTCTTATTGGTTACAGCGGATTAAGGACCATGAAAAATAGTAAGTGAAAAATACCTTTCAAATAAAGAAATATACTATTTTTATGAATATAAATCGAACTGTATTTCAAACAAACAGTAACGATGTTCAAGCAAATCATATGTGTCTTTTAATAAAACCCAGTTAACTTATCGAAAATACCTTTGGTTTTTTTATATAAAAAACGAATTTATTCATTTATATGAATCAGTTCAAGGAGGGGGAAGAAGTAGCAGAACTGTTATTCCTTTTATTAAAAGATGAGAAGCAACAAGAAAATAAAATCGTTGGTGAAATGATAGCTGATGCATATGCTTTAAAAAAATAGTGAGAAATAAAAAACTCGCAATTTTTTAAGCTTGCGGGTTTTCATCGTAAACAATTAATAAATATGGTAAAATTAAGAGGTAACTTATGGTACGGTTGGTTGTTCAATTATCACTTCTCCAGGTAGGAGGGGGGGTGATAATTCGTGAGTGAAATTGCGTTGCTGCTGCAAGGTGGACTGTTTCTCGTTGCATTGTTAACGTTTATTGTCGTCTTAATTGACAAGCTCAAAAAATAACAACCCACCTATGCCTATAGAAAGTGGGTTGTTGTGTTTGTACGAAACAAATAGGATAAATGAACAATCCAATCTGCTAAGTTACGTGGACTAGTGTGTAGCCGCACACTAGTCTTTTTTATTTATATACAGTTTTTAATTGTTTTATGTGATTGTATTGTTCTTTTCGTACTCATTATAACACAGTGTCTTTTCATGAAGAAAGGAGACCGTATGTTCTGGTATCAATTAAATAGAAGGTTTAGTTTCTTTAAACAGCCCGTCCATATATTGTTTTAAGTTTTCTACAAAAAATTCTTTTTTGTCTACATTATTTACGCCGACAATTGGTGATGGAAGAGCGTACCTTTTTTCTGATAAATGAACAACAACATCAAAAATATCAAATAGGCGAATGAAGCAGAACAGCCCGTCTTTATCACTAAGTAAAATAAAGTAATGGTTTTCACTCGTTGTATTTAATGTATTCCATAAAGAACTTTTGCTTAAGTCACGGACGATACTCTTTTCCTTTAATTCCATGAAATCGGCATTTAATAGAATGTTAGAAATATCAATCGCATCTGGATCGTCAAAGTAGCCATCAATTGTTTGTACAGCAAAAGTATAGGCCATTTTTAATACACTCATTTTATATTTACGGTTATCTAAAAGTAATTCACGTTGAATAGAACTAGCTACTTTTGTTACACGCTCTTCTTTCCAAATTTCATTGTGTAGTGAAATATCGTGCTTTTTACATAGTTTCATAATTAATGCATTGGAATAAAGTATTTCATCACTTACTTCGACAACATCCGTTTCAGCGGCTGCCAGCTCTTCACCGTGTTCATTCGTATAGAGAGGGGAGTCGATTTGTTTTTTCATTTGCTCAATCTTATATTGACTTAGCTTATGCCTAATTAAAGGACGGTCAACATTTGTTGTCATATGTTCATGACAGGAATCACAAATGGAGTTTGTGAAATAATATCCACATAATATCTCTGGTATGACATATTGTTCACTAAGTTCTTTCGTATTTTTTCTGCAAATGATGCATTGTGTCATATTTATCACCTTTACCTACAAATTTGTATGTAATCTCATTGTAGTGTATTTAATGGTATTTTGGAATATTGTAAAGGAAAATATTATGTAAAATTCATGTTTATTTTGGTACAATGAAAAGAAGTGCTAGTTTAAAGGAGGATGTTTTTTTGAAATCGAAAGTGCACTTTTGGACATTAGAAGTGCTGATGGTTGTAGGAATTATATTTATTTGCACAAAAATATCGTTTCTATTTCAACCGATTGGTATCTTCATATCAACATTATTTTTCCCAATTTTAATCGCGTTATTTTTATACTTCATTTTTAATCCATTGTTAGTCTTTTTGGAGAATAAAAAAGTACCGAGAGGTTTAGCGATTTTACTATTGTATCTTTTTATCATCACATTAACTGGAGTTGCTATTGGAGTAGTCGTTCCAACGATCTCACAGCAGCTAATGGATTTAGTGAAAAACATGCCGACTTATATAAAAGAGGGAAAAGTATACATACAAGATCTATCCCATCATAAATTATTTGAATGGCTATCTACACAAAACTACGTTTCCATTGAAACAATTGAGAAAAATGCAATTGAATACTTAAAAGAAATACCAAACACAATTACGTCGAGTGCAACGGCTTTATTTGGTATTATCACGAACGTGGCATTAGTTATTTTTACAGTACCGTTCATTTTATTTTATATGTTTAAAGATGGACATGCATTTCCAGGAAAAGCCGTTAGTGTATTACCAGAGTCTTACCGTGAAGAAGGACTTCGTATCATAAAGGAAACGAACGAAACATTATCTGCATATATTCAAGGTCAAGCGCTCGTTTGTATGTTTATTGGTGCCTTTACATTTACTGGTTATTTAATCATCGGTTTACCGTATGCTTTTGTTTTAGGGATTATCGCAGCACTTACAAATATAATTCCGAACTTAGGTCCTTTTATCGGAGCAGCACCAGCTGTTATTGTAGGTCTATTCGTATCTCCGATGCAAGCTCTGTACGTAATTATTATTGTAACAATTGTACAGCAGTTTGAAAGTAACATCATATCTCCACGTATTATGAGCTCGAAATTAAACATTCATCCGTTAACGATTATTATCCTTATTTTAGGGGTAGGGAACTTTGCTGGAATTATCGGAATGATTTTAGCGGTGCCTGTTTATGCAGTAACGAAAACAGTTGTTTCGAACTTAGTGAGATTGTTTAAAACGAAACGAAGTAATCGGAAATAGAAAAAATTAGGGAAGATACACCGCTGAAAAAGTGGTGTATCTTTTCAAATTTTTAGAGTGTATGAAATGCGTATTATTATATATTTTTTACACATCAAATTAACTGCAATGCATGTATAAAGTATTCCTGTTAAACTACGTGGAATCCCTCTGAACTATCCAAATCATTTCTTTACACCGCGTTATTAACATCATAATCGACTCCTTTCGTTTCTAATATAATTTCAAATAATTATAGGTGAGTGTAGTACTTGCTTCTACGATCACGAATTTCATCTATAATCTTTTTATACTGTTTCTCTTGTTTTACTTCATCTGCAGATATAGTTTCTTTTTGAATCGTAATGGTTAAAAAGAAAAGGTGAAACTTCATACATGAATTCCTCCTTTCAAATCGGAATTACAGGTGACTACAATAATGACTTTGTCGTTCTTTGACGTTGTCCATAGCCTGTTCAATTTGTCGGTCATGAAGCGTATCAGACTCAGATAGTTTGTTTTTTTGAATGGTAATCGTTAAAAAGAATACTTTGAATTTCATTGGATTTTACCCCTTTATAATTTATTTAGTAAAGACGATTGTAATAAGAGGACTGGCGCTCTTTCACTTCGTCCATAATGTTTTTGATATGTTGTTCACGTAAGATTTCAGCTTTAGTAAATTTTCGTTTTTGAATGGTGATAGTTAAAAAAATGCTTTAAATTTCATTAAGATATTGCCCCTTTATAATTTATTTAGTAAAGACGATTGTAATAAGAGGACTGGAGCTCTTTCACATCATCCATAATATTTTTAATTTGTTGTTCACGTAAAATTTCAGCTTTTGAAGGTTTACGTTTTTGAATGGTAATCGTTAAAAAGAAAGCCTTAAATTTCATTAGGATATTGCTCCTTTTAAAAAAATTTTAATACATTTGTGTATAATACGAACTTTTAATGTCCGTTATTTTATCCATAGTTTGTTTTAATTGTTGTTTACGTATGATTTCAGCTTCAGATAACGTTTTTTTCTGAAGTGCTGTCGTAAAAAAGAAAATATGAAAAGTCATAGACGAATTCCTCCTTTCGAAAAGGAATTACAGGTGATCACAATAAAGCACTTGGCGCTCCTTAACATCATTCATAGCTTTTGCAATTTGCTCATTATGAAGAATTTCAACTTTGGAAAGTGTATTTCTTTGAATCGTAATACTTAAAAACAATACGCTAATAGTCATCGAATGTTGCTCCTTTCTTTAAAAAATAATGTATGAGACTAAAAAATCGCACAAAAAAGCCACAGGAAGATATCGTTCTCCTATGGCTGGGCGTGAAAAAGCCACAGGAAAGTATACGACCTCCTGTGGCGAATTTATGAATTAATAGAAATAAAGTACGATTTTCAATTCTCCATTAGGGTGGTCGAATTCATATTTAATTGTCCAGAAAACACAGGTGCAGTTAACGCTAAAGTTAAAGCATGTAATTGTAATTTCATCATTTCCTTCGACCTCCTTTTAGAATATTTTTCTTACGTTAGTAAGTATATACAATTAATGGATAATTGTAAACATAAAAATTGAAAATTTTTAATTTTGATTAAAATGCGTATATTTTAAAGGGTTTTTAAGGGATACATTGTATAGATTGGATAATAAATAGAACTTGGGGGTGTCTAATGAACTATATGAATAGAATAGCAGGTGTTATGCTAACAATTTTATTAGTTGTTACCGCTTGTTCTAATGGGGAACAAATAAAAGAAATATCACGTATTGAACTTGGGGCTTTTAAAAAATATACGGGGACATACGTTGGAAATAATTCCGACGTTATTGCGATTGTTACAAACTTACCTGGTGGTGAAACAGTTCAAAGTTTAAATTTAGAAAATGAAAATATTAAAGTGGAATATGGTGCAAAAGAGAATGGAAATCTTACAGAAGAAATGATTGAGACGTATTGGTTTGATGGGAAGGATACGATGAAGAAGAATTTTCTCTTTAATGCTATTTATCTTGCAGTTTTAGTACCGAATGCGAAAGGGTATGAGTTTCAGATTGAAAATCAAAGTTTTGCATTGGAAAGAGAAGAACTTTTACCCATACTGTATAAAGAATTTAATGATTTGCCAAAGGATGATCTTATATGGAATAAGGGAATCGTAATGAACTTCTTTTACGGTAATCAAGAAAAAATAGAAAAGTTAGTTAATAATAAAGATTTTCGAAAGCAATTTTTTGATGAACATCCTGTGCGGGAATCTAAGTGATATGGAGGAAGCGATGGTTATTTAACGATTGAAAATACGGACATTCTTTAAAGGGAGTCATTCAGTATCGAATGATTCTTTTTTTGATGAAAATTATGGAAAAAATATAACGTTGTGATATGGTTAATCACATAAGTAATGAACCTAAGAACCTAAGGTGGTGAAATTGTGAAACCTACTCTAGAACAAAATAAATTAATATACTTACAAATTGCAGAAACGATTGAATCTGATATTTTAAAAGACATATTGCTTGAAGAAGAACAAGTTCCATCAACAAATCAATTTGCGAAAATGCTACAAATTAATCCAGCTACTGCAGCTAAAGGGGTAAATGTATTAGTGGATGAAGGGATTTTATATAAAAAGAGAGGGATCGGAATGTTTGTTGCAAAGGGAGCAAAAGAAGTCGTACTAAAAAAAAGACAAAATACTTTTATGACCGAGTATTTACCTAAAGTGTGGGAAGAAGCAAAAGTACTAGAAATATCAAAAGACGAATTGATGGACATGATACACAAAATTACGAAGGAGGGGAAAGAGGGATGATTGCACTTGAAACGAAAGATTTAACGAAAAAATATAAAAAGAAAGTAGCAGTAAATGAAGTAACGATTTCATTGGAAGAGCATAAAATATATGGTTTGCTCGGTAGAAACGGAGCAGGAAAAACGACACTATTAAATTTACTTGCAGGACAAATTATTTCAAGTAATGGAAGTGTATCTATATTTGGCGAAAATGTTTTTGAAAATAGTAAAGCGATGCAAAATATTTGTTTTGTTAAAGTGAAAGAAGCTGCATACCTAAATAATAAGGTTAAAGAGATTTTTAATTTATGTAATATGTTTTATAAAAACTGGGATCAAGAGTTTGCTGAAGAACTTGCTAGGAAATTTCAACTTAATTTGAAAGAAAAATACCATAAATTATCGCACGGAATGCAAACTGTTGTAGGAATTATTCAAGGATTAGCAAGTAGAGCACCAATTACTATTTTTGATGAACCAACTACAGGTTTAGACGCAGCACATCGTGAGTTGTTTTATAGTTTACTATTAGAAGATTACGGTGAGTATCCACGAACCATTATATTATCAACACATTTAGTAGAAGAAGTAACTAATATTATCGAAGATGTAATCATCATAAAAGAAGGAAAGCTGGTTGTTCAATCATCAGTGGAAGATTTATTACAACAAGGTCATATTATTTCAGGGAAAAAAGATAAAGTGGACGAGTTTGCAATCAATAAAAAAGTAATAAATCGAGAAGTTTATGGAAATAAGGGGATTGCTGTTATATGGGAAGAGCTTTCTAATGAAGATTATTACTCTCTTGAAAAAGAAGGGTTAGTAATTGATAGAATTACATTACAAAAACTATTTATTCACATAACGGGTGGTGAAGTGAAATGACGATGTTAATGAAGCAGTTGAAGTTACATATAAAATATCATTATAAAGCCATTCTTATCTTTTGGACTGTAGCATTACTTATAAAAGGGACAATGACGGCAACTGATTTAAAGGGAATAAAGGTAGCATTTTTACACGATATCTTTAATAATTCATCAATTGCAATCGTAATGTTTATTGTGATAAGTGTGTTTCTTATTCAACTTGATATTTTTCCTACAGTCGTCTCGTTTGGTGTCACTAGATTGCAATTCTTGATTGGTTCAATATGTTTTATTTTATTGCAATCCGCATTGTTTTCAGGTCTTCAAGTTTTATTTTTACAAGGTACATTTTATAAAACAGAACAGATAAATTTCGGATCATATGCAATTGAACAATTCTTTGTGCAGTTCATATTTTATAGTACATTAGCTTGTTTATTTCAATCAACAACAATTTTTCAGAAGAGATTTAATTGGTTTGGATTAGCTTTTAGTATTATATTTTTATTTGGATTGGCGAGTACAATGTATGCAGGAATAGGAATAAAAGAATTGGTATTTATTAATAGTAAAATGTTGCTAGAAATACCTAATTTCATATCAGTTTCGATTGTTCTTATTTTCATATATATTGTAATTAGCGCTCTATTTATTCGTAAGGTTTCGTTTGAAGATACGATATAAATTCAATTATTTCAAGAGAGAAGGAAGAGTAAATGGGAGATACTTCTTCATTAATAACCGTCTTTTTATGCATAGCATTGCTGATTTTTTGGCGTCGTTATCGCTCCATGCACAAGCCAATAAAGGGATCGGGAAAACGTATTTTATGGCCATTACTATTTTTAACACCAGGTATTGTATGGTTTTTAGGTCCCGTACATCCAGCTATATTACAAGTAATTATAGCGGTATTCATTGGTGTAATTTTCGCTGTGCCACTTATAGTTTTAACAAATTATGAGCGGAGAGATGATGGGAATATTTATACGAAAAAAAGTGCTGCCTTTTTAATTACTTTTATTGCACTTGTCGTTTTAAGATATGGTTCAAGACAATTTATTGTAGATTTAGATCATCAAACGATAGGTTTATTATTTTACGTAGTTGCAGTATCTTATATTATTCCGTGGAGAATTGCGTGTTATATAAAGTTTAGGAAAGTTTGGCGCGAGAATAGTAATCATGCGATATAAAAATAAAACTTCTCATTTGAGAAGTTTTTATTTTTATAGACTATTTGCTTGTAATACAAGTTTCGAAACATCTTTAGCTGAACCAATTTCAAATGCTCTCATATGAGCATTTACTGCACGTTTAAATTGCTCTGTTTGTGGAGTCGATCCTACTTCATCTTCTAAATCTTGAACATGTTCAAGTACAAGTTTTAAATCATTGTTAATAACTGTTACATCTGCTTGAGTTAAATTATCACCACTCATTGATTTCCACGTATTAATGTCATTATTTAATTGATTAAGTACATTTTGTATATTTTTTTAGATTGAGAAGAATCGGTAGTGCTATAGTTAGTAACGTCCGCTTTAGTTTGTTTATTAGCAAGTTCTTCTTTCTCTCTTTGAATATTAGCCGCTACAATTTCATCCTCTTTTTCAATGTATTCAGGGACTGACATGTTATGTTTTTGAGCCATTTTTTCAAAGTGTTCGAGAACAGTTTTATCTTTTGAAAATTCTATATCAGTAGGTTCATGAGATTGATATTTTACGCCATATTGTTCATAAATAAGCATATTCACATTTTTGCCGTCAGCCATTTTTAATACATTTTCTTTTGGTTGCTCTGTACTAGTCATCGTCTTTTTTTGTTCTGAGGCTGTTGATGTAGTTTTTGATTGTTTTACATTAGCAGTTTCTTTTGTCTTTTCTTCTGTAAAACCACTAAATGCAGTAAATAGAAAAAACAAATATATTGCGCTAGCAAAAATCATTTTCCATTTTGTTTGACTACGGTATCCGAGTATTTTATTAAACCATTTACGTTTGATTTTTTCTATTTGAATAGAAGTATTTGTTTGTAGAAGTTTTTCGATATCTTTCGTTTGTTCGGTTGGAATAAACTCGAATGTTTTATGTATGCTTTTAAACATCATAACAGCTTTAATTAAGTATTGGTCAATTGAAAGTGTATCGAATTCTTTCAAGTCATATATTGCTATACTTGAGATTTCTTTCGTTTTTGATATGAATTTGAACAGTTGAATATGCTCTTTATCAATAGCTGCATAACCCTCTTTACTAGTTACGATAATGGGGGAGGAAGTATATAGTTTAGCTATAGCTTGTTTTGCTAACTAGGTTTTTTTTCTTTTTTACTCAATTATGGTCCTCTTAAAAATAATGGGATTTAGTCCGACGTTCAGTATAACAAACATATGCAGTCGTTTTAATGAATTTCATGAAATAGATTTTGGTAACTTTCACCTGTTGTTATTGAAGAGGCGATGTTCTTGTTTTATGATTAAAAAAAACAGAAATAAAAGAAGTATACTAAGTGGAGGAGAAAGAGATGCGTACAATTCTACTGTTTTTACATAACATGCCCATTGATGAAATAGAGAGTATGAGAGAAAAGCATGATCCTTTATTCGGATTAATTCGACCGCATATAACAATTGTATTTCCATTTGAAAGTTCCATTTCGAATGATGAGCTGAAATCACATATTTTGAATTTGGCAAAAGGGATAGGAGAAATTGAAATTGAGTTTGCAAGTCGTATAACAAGTGTGAGAGACTATTTGTTTTTAGGAGTTGAAAAGGGGAAAGAACAAATAGAAAAACTACATGATAAATTGTATACAGGCCCCTTATTACGATTTTTAAAAAGAGACATTCCGTACATACCACATGTAACAGTCGGAAGAGAAAGTAGCCCTGAGTTAGCAACTGAAATAGCGAAGGAGATTCCTAGTTTTCATGAGAAGTTGAAGTGTGTAATAAATAGAATTAGTGTGGAACGAATTGGTAAGAACGGAGAATCAATTATTGAATTTGAAGTACCATTGCAAAAAAGCTGACAAAAGTCAGCTTTTTTATTTCATACCATGAAGTAAAGCACCAATCGCACCACTATAACCGCCGTCTCGTAAAAAGACTGGTATTTTGTTTTGATATTCTGTATAGCTACTAATAATATTTTGAAGATGTACGTTATTACATAGAGTAGAACCGATGTAAATGATATGGTCAATATTTTTCGCTTCGGCGAATTGAAGGCTTAATGCTGTGACGACTTCACCGACAAGTCCTTGAACGGTAGCGAGTATATCTGAACTACTATAATTTGAGTCTGTAATGGTCGCTTTTCCGAAATTGCTAGCAGTTAAGTTATTATCAATAGGGGAGAGAATCCCGCCATAAATATCTCCAACTGTAATATCTAGACTTTTTCTTGAACCAATTTTCGTAAGCGGAATCACATCTTCAAAATGATCTATATTTGTTAATAGTTTTGAAAGACCCATAATAGTACCACCGCCAACTCCAGTTCCACCAGCGCGAACGTATTGCTTGTCGTGAACGTAGTGAATGGAAGTACCTGTACCGATATTTGTTAATACAAAGTTGTTAATAGCACGTTTTTCTTCTTTTAGTATGTATCGTACTCCTGCTAAAGTAGCTTCAAACTCGTTTAACTCTACTATTTCATATGAACCTGAAAGTAGTTGTTCTAACTGTTTAGCTTTACCACCTGTAATGCATAATTGTGTAATTGAATTATTATTATGAAGCCATTCTTTAATTCTTTCTTGTTCATATGAATAAAATTTTTCAAAAACTAATTTGTTCATTTCGTTAAAGTAAGCAATTTTTGTTAATGTTCCCCCAGCATCAATACCAACAACATTCCGCATTTTCCTACTCCTTACTATGTAATATGTTTAATCAGCTTGATATATTAATAGCTTTTCAATGGTAACGATTGATTGACCGTTTACAGAGGCAATTCCTTTTCCAAGAATAAAACCTCGTCTGTTACGTGTTAATTCATAATGTAAGTCAAGTTTATCACCAGGATACGCATTTGCATGAAATTCCACCCCATCTAAAGAGGAGAGGAAACCAAGTCCTTCAGATTCACCTGTACTTACAAAAGCACTAAGTTGGGCAAGTGCTTCTACAATTAACATATGAGGCATGTAGTTTTGACTTTCATTAATAAACCATTCGTTATTTGTAATTAGTTTGTATCCTGTAGCTGATTGTGATTCTTTAACGTTTGTAATTTTATCAACCATTAAAAATGGATAGCGATGGGGAAGAGTATCTTTAATATTCATACCGTACCTCCAGGAATAATAATACCCCTGCTAAAGTTAAGCAGGGGAGTTACTATTAATTTTTAACTAATTCTTCTATTTTTTCAATAGAGAAAATACCGCTATTTTTAATGTTTTCAACTGCTTCTTGCAATACTACTTTATCTTGAACTAGTGCAATACGTACAAAGCCTTCGCCGTGAGGACCGAAAGCATGACCTGGTGTGACAACGACATTCGCACGATCCATAAGTGCATAAGCGAACTTTAGAGAGGTCCATCCTTTCGGAATTTCAGCCCAAACGAACATACTCCCAGCGGGTTTATCGACATTCCAGCCAAATTGGCGGAATCCATCTACTAAAGTATCTCTACGTTCTTGGTAAATTCCACGGTTTTTCTCACAAAAAGAAGCGCCGTGTCGTAATGCAGCGGATGCAGCTTTTTGAATTGGTAAAAACACGCCGTAATCTGTATTAGACTTAAATTGCGTAAGCGCACCGACGATTTCTTCGTTACCAATCATATAACCAATACGGCTACCAGCTAAACTATAACTTTTAGATAAAGAATTAATTTCAACGCCAACTTCTTTTGCGCCAGGTACAGATAAGAAGCTAATTGGCTTTTGGCCATCAAAATAAAATTCAGCATAAGCAAAATCATGGACAACGATAATATTATGTTTTTTCGCGAATGCGATTACTTCTTTAAAGAAATCTTCATGAGCCATTGCTGGAACTGGATTCCCTGGGAAGTTCAAAATCATCATCTTAGCTTTATTGGCAATTTCTTCAGGGATAACTTCTAAGTTAGGTAAGAAATCATTTTCTTTCTTTAATGGCATGTAGTAAGATGTTGCGCCGGCCATTTGAATTCCTGTTTCATAAGCCGTATATCCTGGATCAGGAACTAATATAATATCTCCCGGATTTGCAAAAACCATCGGTAAATGAACGAGTCCGTCTTGTGAACCCATTAATAATAAAACTTCTTTTTCAGCATTTAATATAACGTTATGAGTGTTGTTGTAATATTCAGTTACAGCTTCGTGAAATTCTTGTATGCCTGTTAATGTGTATCCATAGCTTTCTTTTTCACTCGCCGTATGTACCATTGCTTCTCTTACGAAATCAGCAGGAGGCATATCAGGATTCCCGATACTTAAATCGATCATTTTATGACCTGCTGCAATTTTCTCTTTTTTATAGGCCCCTAATTCACTAAATATAGAAGATTGGAATGCTTTCATTCTAGTTGCTAACGTGTAAGTCATCAAAACCCCTCCTAAAAACAGTGTTTTCTTTCTGCGTTTTTAATTATTCTGAAAACACATGTTTACATTTTATCATTTTTTTATGAAAATTAAAACGATTGACAATTTTAGAGGGAGGATTACACCATTATATATTTTTCTATAACAGTTATGATGTTTTATAATCTTTGTTTATAATATCTCGGATGTTTTGTATTAAAAAGAATACGAAAACTATACCAAGTATGCCGCTAATCCAATAGTATGAATTCGCAGTAGTATATTTTTCATAGAATGAAATAGCATTCCATAAAATAAGGATTACGGAACAAACTGTTGATATAATTAAAAAACTTAAGCTTTTCAAAAAGCACCTCACAATAAAAAAATTGTTAATCAATTTTATATTATAATTAAAGGATTTAAAAGGGTACATATTTTTATAAGAAAACATCTATAGTGGAAAACCGCAAAAATATATTTTGCGGTTTTGTAAAATACATATAGTTAATCACTTGTTTTTTTATAAGTACACATCTTTTCTACGTTTATAAAGTATACATTTAATTTATTATCGACAACTTTCAAAGTTTGATCCGATGTAAAAGAGTTACCATAATCAATGTGATATACATTAGAATTTTTCACAAACGAA
Source organism: Bacillus cereus group sp. N8 (assembly GCF_016483685.1). Classification (NCBI taxonomy): domain Bacteria; kingdom Bacillati; phylum Bacillota; class Bacilli; order Caryophanales; family Bacillaceae; genus Bacillus; species Bacillus cereus group sp. N8. Next base: position 33,480 of record NZ_JAEHBK010000010.1, read on the forward strand.
CCTTTATATAAATCTTCTTTTTTCTTTGTTGTTTGCATTTCTACTAAATTTTGAACAACCTTTTCTTTCTTTTCTTCTTTTACAATTGTTTCAAATTTATATAATACAGGACATTGACCGTTTTTGTTGTCAACAACTTCCCAAGAACCATATATATCGTTATTGCTGCATCCGCTAAGTAGGACGACTAGTATAGCTATTGTAAGTAGAAACTTTTTCATTTTGTGCTCCTTTCATACTATTGTTAATAAATGTGCGAATACGATAGGGATATTGTAATAAATAAAGTTTAAATTTTTTTAAAGAAATACTTAATTTCGCATAAAAATTTGGAAAAGCATAGTAAAAAATAAAAGGCATGAATCTAGCGTAATACTAGTATTCATGCCTAGCAGGATATATTTTATTATGCTTTTTGGGGGATAAAAGTAGAGGAAATAAGGACGATTAGCCCATTTAAAATATATATAGTAGCCATGATAAATGCTAAAGTAGCAGGTCCAAACACACTTTTGTCGAAAATAGAAGCAAAGGTTAAAGTTGTCAAAAAAACAACGGGAGTCAGCAGTAAAAATACGAAACCCGCCACAATCCTTCTTTTAAAGTTATTTTGAGATAAGGAAATGGCTAAAAAATTAAGGGCGCCAAACATAACGAATGAAAACAGAAGGGTAATTAATAATTGGATACCAGCAGACATTTCCACAGCTCCTTTTTGAAGAATCTATAATTTATTGTATTCGAAAGTAGTAGGGGATACTCCTTTAAAAATTGGAACTATACAAAGCATATAAATTTCAATCCTAGAAATTGAAAAAGAATGGAGCCATATTAAAATACTGGATCCATTCTTAAGAAGTATTAGTTTTATAAATTCGCAGATTGCGAAGGTTGTTTTTCATATTGTTTCTGTTTAGATAGGGAAATGAAAATAATTAACAATGAAATGACTCCGAAAATGAGAACCATATATTGTAACCCGATCGTATCTAAGAAGAAGCCAGTTCCAAGTAAGACAATTTGGAACATAACTCTCTCAAACATATTACGGAATGAGAAGAGGCGGCCGTGATAGCTTTTTTCTACTTTCGTTTGGAAAATTGTCGACATAATAGGGAAGAAACAGCCGACACTAAAGCCAAACAAACCAAACGATGTAAGAGCCATCCATTTTATATCGCTAAAGAACAATGAAAGGTGTGCAAAAGCGGTACAAATTGCGAAGAAATATAGTAACTTTTCAGGTTTGAAATGATCAGATAAACGTTTAATAACGAAGGCACCTAACATAAATGCTACACCTTCAATTGTATATATGAATCCTTTAATCGTTGGATCGTGTTGCATTTCGCTAATGTTAATAACCATTAAATTGAATCCAGCTATAAATAATAGAGGGATAATACTTAATATAAGTGCTGTAAAAGCAATAGGAATTCCTTTTAAAATACGAAATACTTCCATAAAGCTATTATCTTTAGCTGATTGTTTACTTGATGTAGTTGACTTTTTATCTTCAAATTGTAGGAAGAAAGTTGAGAGGAATAATAAAGCGTATGCTGCCATTGAGAAGGCATACATATACTGTAAACTCATTACAACTAAAAGAATTCCACCTAGTGAAGTACCCGCAATACGAGCGATTGTACCAACATTCATATGTACACCGTTCATCTGTAATAACTCATGCTCACGAACGATTAGAGGAATTACAGATTGTAATGCAGGGAAATAAAATGCAGCTGAAATTTGAAGTGCAATCATAAATGCAATCATAAAGGCGATACTTTCATATTGAATAGCGAAAAACATAAAAATAACACTTAAAACCCGACCGAAGCCAGCATATAGAAGAACTTTTTTCTTTTCATACTGATCGATGACACGGCCAGCCATAGGACCGACTAGAACTCCTGCTAATAGTCCGATAAATAATATAACTGATTTCATGAAATCAGAAGGGACATATTTTTGCATAAATTCCAGGTTACCAAGTATACCAAGCCATAATCCTAGACCAGCAATAAACTCCCCAATTAGAACAATCCAAACGTTTTTGTTACGCCACATAATATAAAACCTCTCTGTCTTTTAAAATGAAAAACTCGTATATAAAACCTCCTTATTTATATAGTGTTTTGTACGAACTTTTTTAGAGTCAGAGTCTATATTACGTGTTTCATAAATGGATTTCAATATTTTTGATTTGTTAAAAATTTGATTTTTTAATTGAAGGAATAAGTAAATCGAAATGTGAAAAATTATGATTAAATACTAATTGAACGTAAGAATAAATATAGAGAAAATAAAAAAGCGAGAACGTATATACTACGTCTCGCTTTTTTGAAATACAAAATTAAACAACAAATTTACTTAGCAACACTTATGATCTTGTCCAATAGCTAAACCGCTAAAAGATAGTGGACCAACAACATTTGCACTTGCACCACTAGTAAGGTTTTCTACAGTTAATGAATATTCGTGAGTCCCGCAGCTAACATTTTGATCTATAGCTTGAAATGTTTGCGCGTAAAATTGCTCAGAATCTGTAGATTCAATCCCTACTTGAGCGTTGAAGATTTCTGTATTGTCACGGAAAATTCGGAATAAAACTTGTGAAATCTCAGTTATACCTTCAACTCCAACTGTAGCAATTAATTCAACTCGATTATTACGTGCATCTCTTCTTGAAATTTTTAATTTAATATTTGCTAGAATTGCTTTTTCTGGGGAATGGGGAATTACAAAAGTTGTTTCACCGGTTTTATTTAAAGGTTGAGTAGCTTGGACATATACTATAAGATTTTAAGAAAATTAAGGAGTAATGTTGAATAGAGGGAGATAATATAAAAGCATCAAGAAAAAATCCCAATTATGAGAGTCATTTTTTGATGCCTTTCATACTTTAGGCAGAATATTCTTCTTTACGCACTTCAAAGAATTCATTACGGCGTAAGTGATTAAAAATCTTTTCCGAAACCGCTTCTTCTTGAGATATTAAGAAACGATGATCAAAAGCATAGAAAGATTGACCTTTAATTAGTTTTACGTAGTATATTTTACACGCCTCCTTTAAATTAGGATTCTTAAATACTTTATATTATGATGACCTATCTGGTTGTTAATAATACTTAAAGTTTCAAAGAGGAGAAGTATAAATTCAAAAAACATTGAAATAGCTTACAAATCTGTAATGTTTTTGTCACTTTTTCCGATAGTTAAAATTAACCAATATCTCCTATACTACAAATAAGTTCCATAAAACAAGGGGGTGGAAAGATGGAGGAAGTAATTGGAGAAGTTGTAGCAGGGATTTGTGAATTTGTAGTCGAAGTTACTGCGGATGTTTTAGGGAGTTTAGTTTCCGGAAATGATGAAGAGAAAGAAGTATTATGAAATTTTGTAAAGAATTTAAAGACGAATAACGTGTAAAGGCTGATTTCTAAAGGGAAGTCAGCCTTTATATTTTTTACATTATATTAATATTATTTAAATATTCATTTGTTATGATGTTAATGAAAACAATAAAGGAGCTGATCGATATGAATGTACTGAATTCTGGATTTGATGTATCCGATTCTCGTACGATTGTGGCGAATATAGATGAAAAGGAATATCACTTTATTTTTCGTGAACATCCACTAATAGGAAAGGTTATAGCGCTTTCTGACAATGGGAAAGAATATGGTTTAATAGATAAGCAAATCGCTAGTAGGGACAGGTTTATTAGATCAGAACTTACTAAGTTGCATCATTTCAACATAGATATACTTTATGATACTCCAGGATGGATAGGGGTTGGTATGGATCAATTTGGATTGTATGCGAGAGAGGCTACTTATAAGGAAGTGGAAGTTCTTATGAAGTTAAAGGAGGATATAAATTTTTTAGACATAAATGTATGCACTCTAATGTAAGAGATGTTTTTCAAGGTTACGGGATAAGTTCTCGTAACCTTTTTTGTTTTGTAATTAAAAACGTAAGAGTTATGTTTTGGGGATACTAGTATTCTTATACAAGGAATGGAGCCTAAAAGAGGATTTGAAATTATATAAAGAGAACTTATTAATTATATGAATACTTATAGAAAGAAGATGATAAAAATGAGTAAAGAAGAGCTTGTGAAACAACAATTTGGTAGTAATGCAGAAAAGTATGTGAAAAGTAAAATACATGCAAATGGACCGGATTTACAATATGTAGTTAAGCAAGTTGAAGCTCGTCATAATACTCGTCTTCTTGATATTGCTACTGGTGGTGGACATGTTGCTAATTTGTTAGCCCCAATGTTTAAAGAGGTAGTCGCTCTTGATTTAACAGAAAAAATGTTAGAAAAGGCAAAAGGTTTTATAATAGGGAACGGACATGAAAACGTATCTTTTGTAGCAGGACATGCAGAAAGGTTACCATTTGCTGAAGAATCTTTTGATACAATTACATGCCGAATTGCAGCACATCATTTTGTTGACCCTTCGCAATTTATTTTTGAAGTACATCGAACGTTAGAGGATGAAGGATTATTTATATTAATTGATAATGTTTCACCAGAAAATAATGAGTTTGATACATTTTATAACTTTATCGAAAAGAAACGTGATCCAAGCCATGAACGAGCTTTGAAAAAAACAGAATGGATTACTTTATTAGAAAAACATGGTTTACAAATGCAGTCATGTCTTACTTTTGACAAAAAGTTTGATTTTGACTGGTGGTGCAATATGATGGATGTGCCTGTGCAAAAGCGTCTAAAGTTAACAGAATGTATGATGAAAACATCAAACGAAATGCAGGAATTCTTCAACATTCACTTTGATAATAATAAAGTAGAGTCGTTCTATACTGAAATGGCACTGTTCGTCTGTAAAAAAAGTTCAACATTAAAAAGATAAATTTCTTGCAGACTTTCTGAAGTACGATATACTTAGTACAGAGAAAATGAGAATTGAGGAATAGCAATAATGATTCGTGTACGTATTGAAGGAACTGAGGAAGAAATGCTTGAATTTTTGCAAAGAATGCCTGATATTCCTGGGTTTGAAAAAACACATATGAGAGAACCGAGAAAAGGGAATAATCCGAAATATGATTCAAGCAAAAGTGTACTAGCATATTTATCTTATAAAAAGATTGAAGTCGCCAATAAATAATAAATAGGCGGCTTTTTTAATTATCTCTTTTTCACCGCCTTGTCTTTTTCGCATAATAATGATAGTAGATTATGCTGGAGAGGGGTGAGGAAAGTTAATAAAAAAATAATCTTTTTCGGAGATTTTGGAATTGATGATGCAGTAACGTTAATTTATGCGAATAAAACATGCAAATTAGATATTATAGGTATTGTTGCAGAGTATGGAAATGTATCAAGAGAAATTGTAACGGAAAATGTGTATTTTTTAGAAAAATACTATGCTACAGAAGTGAAGATTATTGAAGGTGCCAGTAGACCGATGACAGCTGAAGAACCTTTATTTTTCCCTGAAATTCATGGAGATCACGGTTTAGGTCCAATTATTCCACCGAAAATGAGAATTTGTAACAGCGAGAATTTTTGCGAATTGATTAAATTAATTGGGCCTTGTCCTGAAAATATTATTATTGTGGCGACGGGACGATTAACGACACTTGCAACATTATTTTTATTGTATCCAAATTTAATGAATCGAGTATGTTCCTATTATATAATGGGCGGTGCTTTTCTATTTCCAGGTAATGTTACACCAGTATCTGAAGCTAATTTTTACGGCGATCCAATTGCGGCAAATATCGTAATGAAATATGCGAAGAATGCTACTATATATCCGTTAAATGTAACGCAAGCAGCACTTATTACTCCTGAAATGGTCGATATTATTGATAAAGAAGGGACAGGACAGGCGAAACTTATTAAACCAATGATTGATTTTTATTTTGAAAATTTTTATAAAAAAGAATATCCAGGTATTGCTGGGAGTCCGATTCACGATTTACTTCCGTTCATTTCTTTTATAAATGATGATATTTTTGAATATAAAAAATCATCAGTTTGGATTAGTACGACGAACGATGTAACGAGAGGTCAAAGTGTTGCAGATTTTAGAAAAATAGCTGAGCCAACGACGTTTGATAATCGTCCTATACAAAGAATTGCCGTTGGATTTAATTATCAAGCGTTTAAAGACGAATTTATGAGAACAATATTGAAGCCAGATTGTCCTTAATAGGTTGAGCAGATTAGAATGATTTTCATAAGACGAATAACTTACGAAAAATGAAACATAACTAATGGTAAGCAATTGTTTCAGATTATATTTTTATAGGTTAAATATATAGGAGGTAATGATATGATTTGGTATTTAATCGTCGGTGGTATATTAGGATGGTTTGCAAGTTTAATCACTGGAAAGGATGTACCGGGCGGTGTAATTGGTAATATTATTGCTGGTATTATCGGTTCTTGGCTTGGTTCGTTATTACTTGGAAAATTCGGTCCTGTTATTGGTGGCTTTGCGATTATTCCAGCTTTAATCGGTGCGATTATTTTAATCTTCATCGTGAGTTTTCTGTTGCGAGCAATCCGGAAATGAAGATAGGTGGACTGTTTACATTTGTAAGCAGTCCATTTTATATGTTATGCTACTGTTATACAATCAGGAGGTGTCAGCATTGAAATCATTCACAGTAAATTTCCATCAAGAAGATAATGCAAAAGCGACAACAGTACATAAATTAAGTGAAGAGGACTTCAATAAAGCAACAGAAAAAGGTACTCGTCATCTATTTGATTTAGATACAAACGTTGGCTTCTTCGTATTCTTTGATGCAGAAGATGCAGAAGGAAATGATCAATACTTAATGTTACAATATGAAGGAGATCATGAAGAACCAAGTGCTTGCTACGGATTTGATTTAAAACTATACTATCAATTTTTAGCATTATACTTAAATGATCTTGAATTCCAAGGTGAAACAAATGAAGAAGAGGAAGAGTATGGTCCAATTCATCATTTAGCTCACTTACTTTACCATATCGTTGAAGACGGTAAATCAATTGAAGTGTAAAGATACATATTTTGAAGCTGTCCTTGATTAGGACAGCTTTTTTATTTATATGTCGTGCCTTTCAGGAACTGTGGCCGATATAGGTTGAGAATAGAGATTCATTTTGGAGAACTGCTTTATTTCTTCCGTGTTTCAGTGGTAAAACTTCTGATATAATTAGCGTAACTAAATTAATGGAGGCTATTATTATGCCCGTAGATGTAAAACATTTTATTAAAGTAGCAGGATTAACTGTTATCACGTCATTAAGTGGAGACAATACATTCGCTCACAATTTCGAAACCGTAAAAAGTATTTTCACTACATATGTAAAGAAGTTAAGATTAACCTTTTAATGTAATTTTTGTAATTTGAATAGACGCAATATTTAGGGGAGATAATTTGTTTACAATAGAAAATTATACAAATTCTTTAAAAAAAGGGCTTGAAGAAAAATCGATTGATTTGATTCGAAATATTAGAGAGACACTTCGGTTTAATTATTATGAAGGGATAGATATAATAGATTTCACAGCTTTTGTTCAGTCATTTGAAATGTCAATTGTCATGTTTTCGATGGATAGAGGAGCAAATGAAGTTTTTTATGAAGGAATGGATAGCGGTGTCTTTTCTGGTAGTCACGATTTGATAGATGATGTGGAATATTATAAATTCCATGACGAAGAATCAGACGAATTTTGGGAATTTTATGAAGAAAATGATGGGGAGTTATCAGAAATTGAAAAGAAAGCTATAGTGGAATGGTTTGCTATGTGCTGGAACAAAGCAGGTGGTACGAGTGTTAAATTACCGTCCTACTTTAGTTTTCATGATTATGATGAATGTTTTGATTTACATAACAACAGATGGATTTCTGACGGCGGTAAATGGTTTGATTAAACTTCAGAACTCCATAATATTGAACCAGCAGGGAATGAGTATTCACTGCTGGTTTTTTGCATTTATAGGAGTTTTTGTGACAGTTTAATTTAAGTTATTAATGAAGGATATAAAGAGTATGGAAAGAAGGTGTATACAAGGAGATGAATAAGATGATTAATAATACAATTCCAAGCTTTTTGAAGCTTTTGGAAAGCGATGATATAGGATTTCATGATTTGAACAAATATTATGATATGTATCCAGAAGCATTCGAAGAATATTTTAATTATCACTGTCCTAAGACAGAAGAACGTCTTTCTAGTGCGATTAAAAAATATCCTGAAAAACTAGAAGACATTCGTATTATTTCGGAAACTTTACCATCTATTATTCAAGAAATGAGTGAGGAGTATCGCATTCAATTTGGTTTTAATATAGATTTAACTTTTCATCTATTTGTAGGTGGATTTGGTTCCAATGCATTTGTAGAAAGAGATATTATTGGGGATATATTTTTTGCGGCAGAAAAATTATCTCCTGAAAGGGAGCATCTTCGTGTTATCGTTGCCCATGAAATCGGACATATATATCACAATTTCGTATTGCAAGAGAGTGGAATGGATTGGACTAAAGCACAATGGACTGATGCAGCGGTTAGTTTATATCGTGAGGGAGTCGCGACATATTTATCGCAAAGAATAGCTAAAGGATTAAGTAAATCAGTCTATTATTCATATGATAATGATGGAGACGATTGGTTGTTTTGCTATGAAAAACATAAAGGTCAAATTAAGAAACATTTTTCACAAGATTATGTTAAAGGATGGACAGATGAAAAAGAGAAAGAATGGTTCCGTTTATCAGGGGGGAACTATTTCGGATACAACCGACTCGGTTATTTTTTAGGAACATCATATATAGAGTATATAGTCCATACTTTCGGAGAAACCGATACACTTACTTTTTGGAGCAAAAATAATTTAAAGAGCAGTGTTATGGAATGGTTGCAAAAGTGAATATGTTGAAGAGGGAGGCTGAAAATGATGAAAGTATATATGAAAGTGCTTATATTATTCCTAACTTTAACGTGTGTAGCGGCTTTAACCGCGTGTAATACCGCTGAGGAAAAGAAACAAACTAATTCAACATCAGAAAATAGTACGGAAAAAAAGAGAGATACGTCAGAAACGGATAAAAAGAATGAGGACACCGCTCAAAAAAAAGAGAAAGAGTCTGTGCAAAAACCAAAAGGTGAAGATTCGGTAAAACCTTCAACGGAGTCTAATACGAAAAATACAGTACTTAATCAAAAATCAATTAACCATGTAAAAGATTTATTTGAGCAAGCGAAAGTAGGTAAAGTACCTAATGTTCCGTACGCGGCGCATACAGGTGATATAGAAGAAATAGAGCAGGCGTGGGGGAAAGCTGATAAGACTGATCAAGCGGGGAACGGGATGTATGCAACTTTTACAAGTAAAAATGTGGCATTTGGCTTTAACAAAGGATCACAAGTATTTGACGTTCGATCGTATCATTCAGAACTCAAATCGATTACGTTACAAGAAATCGAAAAGGCTTTAGGAAAACCAGCGTCTGTTAAAGTAAATGGTAATGACAAAATATACGTTTATAAAGTAAATGACCAATTTGAATTGAAATTTATAATTCCGAAATCGACTGGTAAAGTGCATCATATTTCTGTGTTCTCACCGGAGGATAGCATAAATAATATGGCAGGTTAAATGAAGAGCTGTTCCTATAGGGACAGCTCTTTTGCTTTTGTTCTCTCTAATGACTGAACGAAAGCTGTTTGAATGATACCGCCAATTATTAATAAGAAAGCACAAATATAAAATAGAGTACTACCGCTTAATTTACTTAATAGCAATGCACCTACAAAAGGCCCGCAAGTTCTTGAAATATCCCAATGTATACCGTATATAGAAAAATATAATCCGCGTTTATGACTTGGAGCGATTTGTGAAACGAATCGTAGTAAGTGATTCAAAGCTATACTTTGCCCAATCACTAAAAAGAGCAATGTGAAGAATAATGACCATATTGTTGTGGAATAACCGTAGCCAATCGCAGCTAACGTATAGCAAGTATAGGAAATAATAATGATTTTAGGCATAGAAAATCGTTCTGACCATTTCACAAGGAAAATTTGGAGCATAACTTCCATGACTGCTTTACAAGTTGAGATAAACACGAGTACAAATAGAAAATTTGGAAATACACTTTCGGCGAATATACGATAATTCGATTCGGTTTGAGCGTAGAAAAAACTAATCGGTAGCGTAGAAACCATAAGTCCAAACACAGCATAATGTTTCGAAATAAATTGTTTTGGCGAATATACTTCTTTAGTTTTATTAACGTTTTTCATGAGTGGAACCGTTTCAGGAAGCTGCGTCCAAACGAGAACAGCATAAAACGTTAGAGCTACACCTTGCAAAATAAATAAATATTCAGGGTGACTAGTATAGAAAAAGGCACCAATTAATGGTCCGATTACAGAGCCAATCGCTCCAGTAGTATGCAGAACAGCAAATATTTCTGCCTGTTGTTCTTCCTTCGTTAAGTCAGCGATTTGTGCGCGCTGTGCCGGAATATATAAAGAACGACCAATACCATTAACTACATACAATAAGGCGAAAAAGGCGACCGATTCAGCAAAAACAAATCCGCTTACGGCAAAAGCTTGTAAAAGTAATCCGAGTAACATTATTTTCTTTCGGCCGTATTTATCTGTTACACCCCCAGCGATTAATGTAAACACAATATCAGCGAGAGGCTGTAATCCGAAAAGAAGCATTGTAACTATGACATTACCATTTAAAGCCTTATTAACATGAACAATAAAGATGATAGCTAACATTGCTTCAGTCGTTCGGACTAACAATTCACCGAACAATCGAATGAGAATAGGCTTATTATAACGTTTTAAAAGATACTTCATTTTTATTTCCTCCTTTCTATATTGAAATGATAAGATGGAAGCTAGAAATGAAAAAGGGTAGAATGAAAGAGGAAGATTTTTCATCTTTTAGGGGGCGTTTTATGACTGTTTTGGAGCAATATATGCACCTTTGGCTCCAGTATGGAAAAGGGAGAGCAGAGGGAGAAAAATTTGAAATAACAATACAAAATATATCTGAAACATTATTTTGTACAGAGCGAAATAGTAAACTCATCATCAAAAAATTAGAAGAATTAAATTGGATTATGTGGTTTCCAGGCAGAGGGAGAGGGAATCGCTCAAAGTTGTTATTTCAAAAACATCCACTTTCTTTAATTTTAGAAAGAGGAAAAGAAATAACGAGGCAAGGGGACGTAAAAAGCGGAAGTGCATTTATTGAGAGATATATCTCGTATTTTCCATTACTTCAAACGCAATTTCAAACGTGGATTGATTCGATATTCGGTTATCAAGTCGAAAGGACATCTAAAGGGAGAAGAGATGTGCTGCGTTTGCAAGTCCAAATGAACCTAGATATTGCATTAGACCCTGTATACGCAACGATGCGTTCGGAATGTCATATGGTAAAACATATATACGACACATTAGTGTATGTAGACGGAAATACAAACAGTGTAGAGCCAAGACTTGCGTTTTATTGGGAATATGATGACCAGAAATATATATGGACCTTCTACTTACGAAAAGGTGTTAAATTTCATAATAGAAAAGAACTAACCGCTTATGATGTTGAACAGACATTTAAACGATTTATGAAAGTGAAAAATAATCCGCATGCTTGGATGTTACAACACGTTGAAAGTTTACATATTCTTGATGACTATATTGTACAGATTCGTTTATCTACAGATAATAAGGTGTTTTTACATTCTTTAAGTACAGAACAGTGTTCTATTGTAAATGAAGATGGAGACGGGAAGTTAATTGGTACTGGACCGTTTCTGTTATGTGAAAAGAATGAGGATGTATTCATATTAGAAGGAAATGATTTATATTTTCGCGAGCGACCATTTCTGGATCGAATTGAATTATGGAATGTAGAGCACAAAGTTAATACGTACGATATATTAGCGAAAGCACGTTTTAAAAATATAGTAAAGCGTCATAAAGAACTATCTAGACTTGAGTCGAATGTAACTTACATTACGTTAAATACAGTAAAAGAAGGACCTATGCAAAATGCGATGTTTCGGAGAGCTTTATATAAAATTATTCATGGTAATAAAATTGTTGAAGAATTACAGGGAGAGCGTGGGGAAGTAGCGGATGAATTAGTACTCATAAAGAACGGTACAATTCAAATTAACAGGGATATACATACACTTATTAAATGCAGCTCTTACCGTAATGAAACACTGCGATTATATACATTTACAGGGAAAGATCACGTTGAAGATGCACATTGGATACAAAAAGAATGTGCAAAATACGGAATTAAAATTGATATTGAGTTTCTTGAACAAGAAGAATTATTGCAAATGAGTACGATACAAAAGGCCGATATAATGCATGATAGTGCGACAATTAGCGAGCGCATTGAAGATAGTTTACTATATATGTTTCTTACCAAAAACAGTTTTATAAATCAGCATAGTAATATAAGCTTTAACAAAGTATTGCGGCCATATTTTACAGAAAATCAATTAGAGAAACGGGTGACACTGTTACGCGATATTGAGGGCACACTGTTACGTGAAATACATATCATTCCTTTATATCGTAATAAACAGCGAGTAAGTTCACACGAAAAAATACAAAATGTAATGATTAATTCACAAGGCTGGATTGATTATTACGATATATGGTTTAAAGCTTGAAAAATATAGGTTCTCACGCATTTTAAAGAGATGTGTGAGGACCTTTTTTGTAGGTAAGACAGGTTTGTTTCACACATTGTTATGCCACTTGTGATAGAAGTTCGTTTACAACGTAACAGTGTTATGTTACATTGTTATCAGGAAGGAGTGTTATACAGTTGAGTACAGATTTAATTTCAAAAAAAGATTTATTAGAACTAACTGGTATTTCATACGGACAGTTATATAGGTGGAAGAGAAAAAGTTTAATACCGGAAGATTGGTTTGTACGAAAGTCAACGTTCACAGGTCAGGAAACATTTTTTCCGAAAGAAAAGATATTAGAACGTATTGATAAAATTCAAACGATGAAAGAGGATTTATCACTAGATGAATTAGCAAATATGTTTTCACCGAGCGTGACAGAAATTCATTTAACAAAAGATGATTTGTTACGTAAGGGTATTGCATCAGAGCCAGTTTTACAATTCTTCATAGAACAAACGAATAAAACAACAGAATTTCAATTTGTAGATATTCTTTATGTGTATATGTTAGAAGAACTACTTCAATCAGGAGACGTTAGTTTAGAAGAGGGGAAAATGGTCTTACAAGTATTACGTGAAAATTACGAAGCGATTAAACATAAGAATTGTGACTTAGTTATTATTCGGAAGTTAGGGATTTCTACATGCTTCTTAGTATCAGGCGTTGAGGATTTAATTTTTGAAAAGGGAACAAAGATTGTTTTACGTGTAGCAATTATGAAATATACCGAAGCATTAAAAAGTAAACTGTTGTAGTGGAGGAGAAATAATGCGTACAGAAAATTTAATTATAAACGGATATGGTTCATCAAACGGTGGAGAGTTTCATAAAGTGCAACTAAATGGAAAAGGAACTGTTAACGGAAACGTTGAATGCGACCAATTTGAATGTAATGGTTACGGAACTGTTACTGGTGATTTGAAAAGTGGCAATGCGAGAATTAGCGGATCAGGCAAAGTTGATGGTACAGTTAGCGCAGAAATGATGCGAATCGATGGGAAAGCGACAATTACACAAGATGTAAAGGCGAACAGTTTAAAAATTGCAGGAAAAGGTACGATAGGTGGAAATGTCACCGGTGAAGAATTTAAAATCAATGGGCAAGCGACGATTGATGGTAATTGCGAGGTTGATGTTTTTTCTTCAGAGGGACAGTTCACGGTAGGTGGTTTATTAAGCGCAGATGAAATTAATATTAATATTCACGGTACATGTAGAGTGAAAGAAATTGGCGGACAAACGATTAAAGTAGGACATAGATTGAGTACTTTTAGTAAACTTTTTAAAACAGTATTTGGCTTGCAGTTAGAGGCTGAATTGTTAGAAGGTGACAATATCGATATTGATTATGCTCACATAAAAACGGTAAGGGGAAACAATGTTGTAGTAGGACCGAACTGTGAGATTGAACTTATTGAATATACTGGTGTTCTTACTGTTGATAAAAGTGCAAATGTAAAAGAAATTAAGCAGGTTTAAAGGAAGGGAGAAATGAGTATGGGACATCAACATAGCCTTACTGTAAATGGTTCTGGTAGTTCAGCAGGCGGAGATTATAACAAAGTAAAGATACGCGGCGAAGGAACAATTTCTAATGATATGAGTTGTAATGAATTTAAAACGTACGGCACGAGTGATGTACGCGGTAATATGAAAGTTAAAAACTATGTCGTGTATGGGGACAGTGAAGTACAAGGAAACGTAGATGCGGAATGTATAAAAGTATATGGCAATACACAAATGCATGGTGATGCTCATATTGAAAAAACAAAAGTAAGAGGTATGATTGAAGTAAAAGGAAGGTTTTCAGGTGATTTCGTAGATGTGAAAGGTGCTTTAAATGTGAAGGGAGATATTGAAGTAGAAGAATTATCACTAACTGGTGGTCTTGAAAGTGATGGATTACTTAATGCTGAAAATATTGAAATCTCAATTCGTTATGAAGGAAGTAAAGTGAGAGAAATCGGTGGGAAAAAGATTACAGTGCGTAAAAAATCGAGATTTATTCCTTTTACAAGTCATGCAGGAAGTCTTCAAACATCAATTATTGAGGGTGATGATATTTATTTAGAACATACAATAGCAGACGTAGTAAGAGGAAATCATGTTATAATTGGCCCTGGCTGTGAAATTAGTGTAGTAGAATATCATACTAGTTTTAATCAGAAAGGTAATACAGTCGTAAAAGAACATAAACAAATATAAGTAGTATGAGGGAGAGTAAAGTTATGGTTGAGAATAATAATAAGCTCGGCTTTGTTGTGGCGGGCTTATTGCTAGGTATTTTAATGGCATCAATGGATAATACCATTGTCGTAACAGCGATGGGAACAATCGTTGGTGACTTAGGAGGCCTTGAAAACTTTGTATGGGTCGTTTCTGCCTATATGGTCGCAGAAATGGCAGGCATGCCGATTTTCGGTAAACTATCAGATATGTATGGTAGAAAGAGATTCTTTATTTTCGGTTTAATCGTCTTTATGATTGGTTCGGCACTTTGTGGAACTGCTGAAAATATTACACAGTTAGGTATTTATCGTGCTATTCAAGGTATTGGCGGCGGGGCACTAGTGCCGATCGCATTTACTATCGTTTTTGATATCTTCCCTCCAGAAAAACGCGGGAAAATGGGTGGATTATTCGGAGCAGTATTTGGTTTGTCAAGTATTTTCGGGCCATTACTTGGCGCATATATTACGGATTATATTAGCTGGCACTGGGTGTTTTATATTAACTTACCACTTGGAATTTTAGCACTTATTTTTATTACATTCTTTTATAAAGAGTCACGAGTTCATAGAAAGCAAAAGATTGATTGGTTTGGCGCCATTACTTTAGTTGGTGCAGTAGTTTGTTTAATGTTTGCCCTAGAACTAGGCGGACAAAAATACGATTGGGATTCTAGCTTTATTTTAAGTTTATTTGCTGGGTTCGCTATTTTAGTAATTGCTTTTATTGTTATTGAACGAAAAGTAGAAGAACCAATCATTTCATTTGAGATGTTTAAACAACGTCTATTCGGAATGAGTACCATTATTGCGTTATGTTACGGGGCTGCATTTATGTCAGCAACTGTATATATTCCGTTATTCATTCAAGGTGTATACGGTGGCACTGCAACAAACTCGGGATTATTACTTTTACCAATGATGTTAGGGTCAGTCGTAACAGCGCAATTAGGCGGATTTTTAACGACAAAACTTAGCTATCGAAACATTATGATTATTTCTGCGGTTATTATGCTACTTGGATTATTCTTATTAAGCACGTTAACACCAGAAACAAGTCGTGTATTATTAACGATTTATATGATTATTATCGGATTTGGAGTCGGTTTCTCATTCTCTGTACTAAGTATGGCAGCTATTCACAACTTCGGTATGGAACAGCGCGGATCTGCGACTTCAACGAGTAATTTCATTCGTTCATTAGGAATGACGCTTGGTATTACAATCTTCGGAATGATCCAAAGAACAGGTTTCCAAGATCAATTAGAAGAAGCGTTTAAAGGGATGAGCGGAGGAATGAATACAAACGCTTTAGGAGATTCAAGAGCTATTTTATCAGAAGCGGCGAGATCTCAAATTCCGCCGCAAATATTAGATAAAATTATTGACGCTCTTTCTAGTTCAATCGTTCAAACATTTATGTGGGCGTTAGTACCAGCAGGTTTAGCATTCATATTCATTTTCTTTATGGGAAATGAGCGTATGGTATTACAGAAAAAACAAAAGAATAAAAAGAGTGAAGTATCAAAAGCGTAATGAAAAAGCTCCTTTCAAATTGAAAGGAGCTTTTTCGTATGTACGGATTCAGATTAGCCTTCGATAATTTCGTATTCTTCGTCTGCTAATAATAAAATTTGTGTTTTCTTACCTTTGTTTTGAACTTCGATTACATCGTATGTACCTAAGTCTCTTAGTTTGCTTTGAGAAGCGTTAACCATAACTTCCATAGAATCAATTAAGATATCTTCTTCAATGTATGATTCAGGCAATGCCATATCTTCAGTTTCTAATACACATGCGTATAGATTTTGTAAGTTTTCAGCAGTTGGGTTTTGTTCCTCAACATCAATGATGTTTTTTACTGCTTCCATATTTTCTTCTTTTGCTTGGTACACTTTAATTTTAGCCATTGTTTTAATCTCCTTTATAACGTAATCGTAGAGGCTACACCTCATTATAACGCTTTTTCATTGAAAGATGAAATTGTTATATGTATTTATAGTAAAAATTATGTGTTATTACTTATTATTGGCGTAATTTTATGAGTAGGCAACCATATTCCTACGTTAAAGTTATATTGTCCAAGCTTTTCTCACATTCCGCTCATATTATATGTATTAGATAAAAACATATAGGGAAGGGATGGAGTGAAAGTGGGTTGTGGGTCGAGACGAAATTGTCAATGTGGTCAAAAAAGCATATGTGAATTTCTGCAAAGTCTAGAACCGTTTACTAAAGTGGAGAGTATTGTAATAGCTGGAAACGAAATTGTTGTATCTTATTTTCTTTCATTTAATAAGAAGAATGGTATCGTATCCTTCGTACAAGAGGGTAATGAGGTTATTTTTGTAGATTGCTCTAGGATTGATGCAATTCGAATAGGGAAAATTTGTAGTTGTAAAACGAAAGTTAAATTTATTGAAGAGGATTTTAGTCTACTTGGAAATGTTTGCCCGCAATGTTTAACGGAAGGAAGTACACTCTTTTTTGACTTTCACAATCCAGAATTGAATTTATCACTACAAGCAAAAACAATTGATGCGCCTAGTTGTATGGAGTTTACAGATGAACTTGGGAATGTCGTAAAGCAAATTACTATAGTCGGTGAAGCGATTGTTTCTAAAGATTTTGTTCAAGTGCCAGAACTATTAAACTTTCGATTAGTTTTATCTGATACGGCTGCGAATCCTTTAAAGTTTGGAATACTGTTCATTAATTTCCCTGATCTTACTTTTATTATTCTTTTCGCATCGAGTGGATATCTCAACATTTCGAACTGTTTGAAAATCGAGAGTGGAACTGGAAATGCTGAAATAGAAGAGATGAAAAAGATGGTAACGAATGACGATAATACGTACACATCAATTATTCAGGTGACTAAAATATATAAAAATGGTGCTACAGAATCCTTTACTTCTAAGAAGGAGATATAACGTATTTATATTGATTAACCCTCTTACAAGATAATGAGGGTTTTTACATATACTAGGTGGATTGAAATAACGCAAAAATCACATAGTTAATATGAATGTTAGAAGTATATAGAGCGGTTAGTTGTACGATTAATTGCTATGTGTAAATTCCTATCATGATACGTTCTTTTACAACAAATTATGAAGGTATCCATAACAGTTAAACTAAGAAACATTATTTAAGTATTACTAAATGTAATGAAAGAGCTCATACAATTTTTGTAAAGTAATTAAGAAAAGGGCCATTGAAGTAGCCCTTTTCTTAATTATGAGAATTGCTAGTGGTAGTCATTATTGAGTTTAAATAGTTATTTAAAATTGAGTAATTTATTTACTAAATTCTTTTTGAGCGGCCCTATAACTTCCGATGATATTTTGATAACTTGGAAGATGCTTAGCAAGTAAAGCTCCAAAGCCCTCAATATCATTTCGCCAGTCGCGCTGTAATTCAGCTGCAACGCTAAACCAGTTCATTAATTGGACTCCCCCATGAGCCATACGCATAAGAGTGGCATCAGCAACTTGTTTATTAAAAGTTCCAGATGCATCCGTTACAACAAATACCTCATACCCTGCATTTACAGCTGATAGAGCTGGGAATGCAACACAAACATCAGTAACTACGCCGGCGATAATTAGCTGTTTTTTACCTGTTGCTTCAATAGCTTTTACAAACTCATCATTGTCCCATGCGTTAATTTGTCCTGGACGCGCTATTTTAGGCGCATTTGGAAAAAGTTCAATTAATTCTTGCATGAGTGGGCCATTAGGGCCATCTTCGAAGCTAGTTGTTAAAATAACCGGTAAATCAAAAAACTTAGCGGTATTAGCAAGAGCTAAAACATTATTCTTGAACTCATCAACACCATAGTCACGCACTAGGCTAGAAATCAGACCAGTTTGATGATCTACTAGAAGAACAGCGGCATCACTTTTTGAAAGACGAGAATAGAAATCAGACATTTTATAATCCCCCTTAAAAAGCTTATTTATAAATTAATCTTACAGTTATTTATCTTGATTTGGTATGCATGCAAAAATTTATCAACAAATAGAATTTATTAAAATATTGGGATGTATGTATTTTTATATTGAGGAATTATAAATTTTTCGTTTTGGGGAACAATGTATTAATTGAGTGGATAGCTATGTGGTAAGGTCCTAATGCTATCTATTATTTGTGAATAGTAATGTTTTTACCTGTAAATAGAAAATGAGATATGAGGACTAAAATGAATCTGAAAATAGCAATTCTTGATTGGAAAATCATTTCAATGTAATTAGATGTTATAATAAATTTGCATTTACGTATAATTTATAATTATTTGATATTTGAGTTTCATAGACATTTGCTTAGAGAATAAATAAGTGTGTATAAGAATACTAATAAAAGTTAACTCATGAAAATGTTGAATCTAGTTGATTTTAAAGAAAGCGGGAATGTAAATGATATATGAGGCAAAAATACATACAAGAAAAAAATTAGTTTCTATGTTCGAGGATTTTAATAATGTTGTTCTACTTTCTTATTTACAAGGACATATGGGCACCGCTTGGGTGAACGATCTTGAAAATCCGACAGTAGCGCAAATTACGGTAGGGATTTTTACATTTTACGCTGGGGATCCAAATGCAAAAGAGACAGAAGAGTTATTATGTAACATCCCTGAAAGAATTTTAGTAATCGTAAATAGTGATCAATGGAAAAAGCGTTTAGAAATATTCCATGAAAGAAAAATAGATAAGTTTTTACGATATAAATTTAAAAGAAATCCAGAAGTGTTTAATCATACAAAATTACAATCTGTTATATCGGCACTTCCAAAAGGATATGAATTAAGAAAGGTAGATGAGCATATCGCGAATAACCCATCATTACACAAGGTTTCTGAAGATTTTATAAGCCAATTCCGTTCAATAGATGATTATGTAAATCGAGGTATAGGTTATAGCATTCTGTATAAGGGAGAAGTCGTATGCGGTGCGTCATCATATAGTATTTATGATGATGGTATTGAAATCGAAGTTGCTACTGACCCAAATCATAGAAGAAAGGGACTGGCAACTGTAGTTAGTGCAGCCTTAATATTGGATTGTTTAGAAAAGGGGAGGTATCCAAACTGGGACGCAGCGAATAGTACTTCTGCCAAACTAGCAGAAAAGTTAGGGTATGTTTTTGATAAGGCGTATGATACTTATTTTGTGAATAATAGGTAAATGAATGGTGTGTGTACAAATTATACAACGTAATAAAGCTAGCCAACCTTATTAAATTAATGTTTATTAGACTTATTTTCTATAATCGCAAATATAAACTATCCGAAGGTGATTTTACCAAAGTTAAAGGCATTGAAACAGATGTTAATTAATGAAGTTAAGGGAAAGAATGACAATCGGATTGGTTCTATTAGAAGAATTGATAAATTTGAAAAAAAGAAACAATATCAATGGTAAGATTGAGGGAGTTCGCAAAATTTGGGAATAAAAACCGAATTTTTTAAGTCGGTTTTTATTTTTTACTAATAGAGTACGACCAATATTGATTTTTTGTTGTATAGATAGTATTAAATGAAAAAAATCCTATTCCATTACTTTTGAATATAATTAACACATCAGTTCCTACTTCCACTATGAGGGTTCAGAAATTCTCTTTTTGTATAGGTAGATAATCATAAAGGCTCAATATATTTAGTTTTGTGTGTTTTAACTATCCAAAAATTGCTATTTTTTTGTAAATGATGAAAGTAACTATTACAGGAACCCACGCATTAATAGAATAGATACATATACAGTATAGAGAGTTAAAAAACTCCAAAATATTGTATAAAGGAGATTATAAAATATGAGCGAACAATGCCCAATTAATGTACCATGTCAGGTAGATGGACAAACTCAAACACCATTAAGTGATGCAGCTGCAACACCAATTCTTACTCCAGGAGCACCGATTGTAAAAATACCAGTTGTGTTAGCAGAAAGAACAATTCAAATTGTTGTAGAATCTGATATTTCATTAGATCCTCCAGCAGTTGAAATTAAACGTATCTTAAAAAATGCATTTTTAACACAATGTAAGTTAGTTCCTGTAGCATTTACTCCAGTACCAGGTACAAATTATCGCCGAGTTACAAGAGCAAAATTATTTGTACAAGGATATATTCGTAAAAACATTGAATATGCAAATGATGAGTGTAATGGAGTTCTATATGACCGCATTGCTAATGTTCCATTTTCTGGTTTTGCTGATTTAACAGCTGGTGATTTTCTATCACAAGCTATAGTAGCTGCTTCCTCAGATACTACTTCTCACTTTATTAATCCTAAAAATGGTGATCTACCACGTTTAGACAAATACTTCTTCGAAAATACAGTTTTTTACAATGAACAACCGTATTGCGAATTAGTCAGCGCTCAATTTTTCGAATTAGACTTTTCCCCTTGTCCAACAGAATTAAATGAGCCATTTGAAACTCTTCGTGAAAAAATTGTATTAGATCTTACTTTAAAAGTTTTACAAGTACAACAAGTACAAGTATAAAACTAAAAAAGCATTGTCTTTATTAAAAAGACAATGTCTTTTTTATTATTATAAAACATATATAATGATGAAATGGTCGCGTACAAATACCAGATTTATATGGATTTCATCAGATAGGGGGATGGTGATGAACAAGCCATGGGTTGATAAGGAAATATGGAACAAAGTATACAAATGGAAAATGCTGAATGTTCAAGATGATTCGCGCGAGATAAGAGAAAAAAAGGAAAGTATAGAAACTGAATCAGAGAAAGAAGGTATAGCAATTGAATTAGAGAAAGAAAGTGAAGAAACTGAATCAAAAAAAGAAGATAAAGTAATTAAATCAGAGAAAGAAAGTAAAGAAACAGAGTCAAAAAAAGAAGATAAAGCAATTGAATTAGAGAAAGAAAGTGAAAAAACTAGATCAGCAAAAGAAGACAAAGTGAATGGATTAGAGGAAGAAGAGGTGGAAATTAAATCAGCAAAAAATGAATCAAAGAAAGTAAGTATAGATTCAGGATCAAAAATAGAGACCTCTGTGCGTTCAATAGTAGTGAAAACTCCATTTTATATTATTTCGGATGTGACTAGTTTTATAAAATTCCCTAATATGAATGTGAGGAACCAAGAAACATTTGTCTTTCGTAATGAAAAAGATGCAAGAGGACGGGAGCTGGATACTAAGCTATTAACTACAGAACAACATTATCATGAAGAAGTTTATTGTAATTTAGTTTCTTCAAACCTTCATGAAAAGAGAGTGCTTTTAGAATTTCCTAATCAAAAAATCAAAGGTAATACTGAAGAGAATTGGATAGGAACATCTTCGTGGATCCCTATACACGGTATAATTTTAGAGAAGGAAGATGAAGGAGGAGTAAATAATTATATACCTGCGAAATTACCAATAGAAATAGGGAAGTATAAAGGTGAAATTAATTTACGAGAAAAAGTGGTATTTAAAGAAAAAGTTATAGAAATAAAAGAGGTGTCACAGGAAATTATTTTAACAAAAAAAGAATTCTTATTGCCAAAAATAATAAAGAAAGGAAATAATCCATCTATAATTGAAAAAGGGAGCTTACTTGTAGAAGGTTATATTTCTCAATGTATTGAATTTATATCGGAACGAAGTACACCACATAATAACGCGTATCAATTAATGCAAAATATTGTATTGGAATTAACTGTGGAATTATTACAAGAACAGGAAGTGTGGGTGCGGATTAAATAAATGATCATCTCCATTAATTAGTTAAAAATTTCCTCAGGAATATGTAATAGGGAAACTTAAAAATAGTGCTAGCAAGTTTGTAAACGAGCTAGCTAATAAGCGTTTGGGAAAGATGTGAAATACAACTGATGGAGCGATTTAAAAAACTAGGTACTTAAATTGATGAAAGGCATAAATCTTTATTAAAACATGTGGTGTAATACAAAGTGTATCCACTCCTATTATAGAAAACTCACAACTTAAATAGTAATACATGTTTATCATAATTTTTTAAACACCAATTATATTTTTTTAGAATAATTGGATGGACAACCTCTTGCGTAGTATCGACTTCAGTAAAACCGTATTTTTTATAAAAGCTTTTTAATTCTTCGAAAGGGAGACAGAATACATATTGCATATGTGATTCCTTTGCTGTTTGCACTAAAAATGAAACGAGTTCTCCTGCTAATTGTAACCCTCGAAATTTAGGTGCTATGAAAATACCACCCATTTCCATAGTCTCTCCATCGATTTGGACTAAACGACCTACACCTGCATACTCATTGTTATATGTAATGATTGCAACTTTATCCCGCTTTAAATCACTTGGTAAAAATCCTATTGATTCGTATTGCTTATTAATCCATTCTAAATCTTTAGAAGTAGCTAGTTGTATACTCATGAGTAACCTCCTTTGGAAGAGTATTAATATTCTAATTATATATAGCTCAATAACTGGTGAAAAGAGGATAAATTGAAATCATTTTACTTTATAGTTCAACTTTTGAAGAATAGTGCATACAATATAAAGTCTTTTCCTTTCTTCATTTAAGTTTTACGTATATAATTTAAAAGTACTATTTTTATTTTATATTTTTTATATTTATAACAGAATAGAGGTTTAAAAATGGGTGTTAAAATCATTACGGATAGTGCGGCGGATTTACCGGTAGAATTGCTGCAAGCATATGATATTGATTTAATTCCACTCCGTGTATATGATGAAGCAGAAACAGAGTATTTAGATGGGGTTACATTAAAATCGGTTACATTACTGCAAAAAATGAGAGAAGGTGCAGTGTATAAAACGTCACTGCCTTCACTTGAAACATTCCAAGAAAAATTTGTTTCCTATGCGAAAGAAGGTAACCCTTGTATATATTTAGCCTTTTCATCTGAATTGTCTGGTACATATCAATCGTCAGTTCTCATTAAAGAAGAAGTGAAAGAAACATACACTGATTTAGATTTAGAAATTATCGATACAAAATGTGCTTCGCTTGGCCAAGGGCTTGTCGTATTAGAAGCTGCTAAAATGGCGAAAGATGGCGCATCGAAAGAAGAGATTTTAAACCGTGTCGCTTTTCTAATGAACCATATGGAACATATCTTCACTGTAGCTGACTTGCAGTACCTTGTTAGAGGTGGACGTTTAAGTAAAGTAGCAGGTTTTATCGGCGGTTTATTAAACATTAAGCCGATCTTAAATGTGGATGAAGGAAAACTTGTACCACTTGAAAAGGTACGAGGGAATAAGAAAGTATTAAGTCGTATTGTTGATATTATGGAAGAGCGCGGAAAAGACCTTAAAGATCAAACAATCGGTATGACTCACGGTGATGATTTAGAAACTGCCGAAGCATTAAAAGCATTAATTACTGAAAGATTTGGCTGTGAAGTATTTATCGTAAATACAATTGGTGCAGCAATCGGAGCGCATACAGGACCAGGTGCGTTAACATTGTTCTTCTTAAATGAGGTAGAGTAAAGGATTGATCTTTTGATCAACCCTTTTTTATTCTAATATAATTGTTTTATGTTAATAAAAAATATGTAATTATTTATTAGTTAGTAGCTTTCTTTTTAGTAGGTAAGAAGGTAGATAGGAAACCGGTGAAGGCTAGCATGAAACCAAATGTTTCAGTATCATCAACTACTAAACCATTGTTCCACTGATAAAGGAAGGATGCTAGCAATAAAAGAATAGCAGCGCCTCCAACATATCTTGCTATTTTTCGTGTTGAATCTTTTTTTGTTTTTACAATCATATTTGTCATCCTTTCATATTTACTAAATAATTCGACAAACTAATTTCTAGGATGTGATATTGATAATTCATCTATTGAGCTCATTTAATTTATTTTCATTTACAATAGATGTCTTCCATGTACTAGGTAAATGTAATTAACCATTCGATCTATTTTAAGAATGATAGTTTACATGTAGTTAAATCCTTTTCATTAAGTTTATCGTAATTCAAGTATATGGCGCCGTCTTTGTTAATAACAAGAAGTAAAATTGTATGAAAAAAGTGGGCAAAAACCTTAAATTTAAACCATTAAATTTAACAAGCTATCTAGAAATAATCATAATATGAATGTAATATTAAAATGAATGATACATTTTTTTACATTTGTGAAATTGTATATTTTATATAGTATGAAAGATTAAGAAATACATAATGACTTATTTAGTGAAAAGCATGAAATGGTTAATTAGGGAGAGAAAAAGATGGAAATTGGGGAACGTATTCGGCAAGTTCGTATGCATAAAGGATTGACACAGGGGGAGCTCGTATCAGAAATATGCTCAGTAACCTATTTAAGTAGAATTGAGAGTGGGAAAATCAAACCATCATCTTCTTTTTTAAAACAAGTTTCTAAGAAGCTGGGTGTTGATTGCGATTTTCTCATAGATGGCAATTACGAGGAGATAAAGCTTACTATTCTTGAAATATGTGATAAATATAAAAAAGATAAAAGTATAACTGAAGCTGAATTATCTTTGTTAGAATTATACGTTCGTGAAGTGGACGCAATTCCTTTATTATTAAAGACGTATGGCGGCATCATATACTATCATGTCCGAAATAAAAACTTATTATATGTGAAGTTATTTGTAGATCAAGCTTCGCAAATGATTCCAAGTCAAGTGAAAATGCAAAATACTGAAGATTATATATATTATTTAAGAGCTCGAGGTCTTTATTTTTCTAATAAAGGGGAGTATTTTACAGCATATGAAGTTTACAAAAAGATAGAAAATATGCTGGAACCAGAAGAGACCGAGTTGCACGCAGATACGTATTACAATCTAAGTATAGTAAGTCAGAATCTTAATAAAGATCAAAGTATTAGTCGCATATATGCAAAAAAAGCATATAAATTGTATAAAAAGTTTAATATAGAACAATATAAAATTTATACGTTAATACTTCTTGCGATGCAATATAACAAAGATAAACAGTATGAACAAGCATATGAAACTTTAAAACAAGTAGAAAATGAATCAAAGGTGGAAAATGAGCCATTAAATTTATGTTTTTTGAAATATAATTACGGGAAAATTTATCAAGCATTAAAAGATTATAAAAATGCAATAAAGTGTTACGAGGAAAACTTGATCCTTTGTGAGTATTTACCAAACAAAGAAGGTAAGGTATATACAATTCGGAATTTAATAGAAATTTATATAGAATTAAAAGATTGGCAAACAGTAACTAAACTTATAGATGAGGCATTTGAAATTTTATCGATTTGTGATGTACCGTATGCCCATGTTCAACTATATGGATTTAAAGCGGAAAAATCTAGAATATGGGCAGATTATAATGGATATGAGAAGAATATGAAAACAGCAATTGAGATGGGTATAGAAAAACAGCAATATAGCTTAGTTGCCGCATTAGCTTATAAATTGGGGGATTATTATTATGAGAATCGCTCATATAAATTATCTGCTAAGTATTTTAAACTATCAGCTGAAAATAAAATGGATTAAAAGGGGGGGTAGTTGGATACTTCAGGAAATCATAAGCTTAAAAAGGATATTCAAAAGAGTATGTTATTTTATGCTCTTAAGAATATCCTTTTTTATTTTTATTCTACAACTACCGGTCGATATGGTATTGGTGAAGATAAAATCATCGAAGTTTTCACTGTACCAAACGGAATAACGATATCAATTAATTCCTCTAATTCTTTCATAGAGTGAACTGCTACTTTTAAATAATAGCTACTTTCACCGGTTACTCGATGACATTCGAGTATTCTATATTCTTCGTATATTTTTTCCTCAAATTTTTTGCATGGAATCTTTAAATTTTCGATTCTTAAAAATGCTTGAATTGATTTTCCAACTTCATCTAATGATATCCGTGCGGTATATTTCTCAATTATTCCAGTATCTTGTAACCTCTTTAGTCTTTCTGTAACGCTAGGGCGGCTAAGGTGTAGATGCTCAGTCATTTCTGTAATTGTCATCCTGGCATCTTCTTGTAATAATAGGATTATTTTCTTATCGATCTCATCCATTACTCATGCTCCTTTGCAAAGTTGAAAGTAAACTTCTGAAATACATGCATAATATAAAATCTAATGCTAAATTACATACACAATTGAATGTTGAATAGACTGATAACTTTCTATAATTAAAATATAAATGGAGGTGCATGTAATGTCTAATCATTTCAACGTAACAATTTCTATTAAAAAGGGAACAGCTTTATACGTAGGAGCAGTTTTAGGATCAGGAATTCTTATTTTACCTGGTATGACTGCGAGTATAGCGGAAGGAAATGCGATTATTTCTTGGCTTATTATGATTTTACTTAGTATCCCACTTGCATTAACATTCGCTTTTTTATCTATTGAGCATCCAAGTGCAGGGGGAATTGCAACTTTTTCTGAGAAGGCTTTTGGTAAAAAAGTAGGTGCGATTATAGGGTGGTGTTTTTTTATCGCAGGTAGTGTT
The DNA here is from genome assembly GCF_016483685.1 of Bacillus cereus group sp. N8. Classification (NCBI taxonomy): domain Bacteria; kingdom Bacillati; phylum Bacillota; class Bacilli; order Caryophanales; family Bacillaceae; genus Bacillus; species Bacillus cereus group sp. N8. The sequence continues at coordinate 60,897 of NZ_JAEHBK010000010.1, forward strand.
GGACAAATCATTGTATCACTGACAGGTGGAATGTATATAGTAAAAGTCTTTTCTTTACCATCGTATTTTTCTTATATTATCGGGTTAATCATAGTAAGTATTTCTATCGGTTTCAATTTATTTGGATTAAAAATGAGCGGTTCATTTCAAGTATGTATCGGTGTATTAACTTTTTTTATTTTAATCGTAACAATTATAAGCTCACTACCTTATATTGAAATGAAAAATATAAATGTACATATTTCTATGAAAGAAGTAAACCCGATTTTAGATGCGTCATTTTTAATTTTTTGGTCGTTTTTCGGTTGGGAAGCAATTGCGAGTTTAGCTCCAGAATTTAAAGCACCTAGAAAAAGAAATATTATTTTGTCTACAGGATTTGCGATTATTATTATTGGAGTTTTATATATGGGGATTGCATTATCAGTAATTGGAACAAAATCATATCATATTAATGCTGATAATACTACAGCTCTAGTGCTGGTAATAAAACAAACATTAGGTAATCAATTTGCATGGTTAATTGGATTTTTAGCTTTTATTATTTGCTTAGGGACGACAAATGCATTTATCGCAAGCATGGGCCGTTTAGGCTATTCACTAGGAAAGGAAGAAGTTGCACCTCGTTATTTAGCATGTATTAATGAAAAAAGAGCAGCGCCAACAAATGCAGTAAAAGTTGTAGGTTTTATTGCGATAATAGGTTTGTTAATAAGTTTCGTTTTTCATATTAGTATAGATAGAATCGTATTAATACCGAATTCGTTAGGGATTGTTACATATATAGTCGGCACTGCGGCCGGAGTTAAGTTAATAAATAATAGGTTAGGTAAAATTTTTTCTATAATAGCTTTTACATGTTGTGTAGCGGTTTATCCCTTTATTGGAGGAGTCATACTTATTCCAATACTTGTAGCTCTAGCGTCTTTATGCTATCTACATTTCATAAAAGATAGACTTGTAAATGGGAGGGAGCAGAATAAGGAATGTTAAAATGCATTCGTTTAAGTTTCAATTTTTAGAGATATCTAAAAATTGAAGATTCATATATAATTATGGAGGGATTAAATTATTGTAACTATTTGTAAAAATAGGAGGCTATTAAAAATGAATAAGCTTATATATGCTCCAACTAACTGGGATTTATGCAGGCTATATTCCAATGAACAGGACCCTATGATTTCTATAGAACAGCTAAAAGTAGAATATAAAGCAACAAAAGACTCAGTAATCCTTTCACAACTTATACAGGCTATCGAAAAAGCAGAGTATTACTTATATTGCCGTGCTGCTGAAGATGAGAAGCATTCTGAAGATACTTTACTAAGTGTAAAAGTAAATCAATTAAAGAAAGAAGTTCAACTATTAATAGAATCTAGTAAGGGACAAAGTGTTAATGCAAATCATTCAAGTATTAGACTTATAGAAAATGAATTAAAAGCTTGGGAAGATATGTATACACAATTAAGAAATAAGATAGAAGTAATACACGATAAAGAGACTTTATCATTTGGACAAGCAAATTACGTTGCGATGAATAGTGATGATCATAATGAAAGATTAATAGTATTTGATTCTCTTACAAATGCTTTGAATAAGGAAAAAGATATCTTTGCTACTGTATTGAATCAAATTGGAAGATTACGTAATACGCGGAGTAATGAATTAGAAAGGAGAGAAGTTTTAACTCAATCCCTTCAAATGAATGGTATTTCTGAAACTGTATTATCACAAATGTGGGATGTAACAGAAACACAACTTGATAAGCTAGTAAGTGCTTTAAACGTATTTAAAAAGGAAAAGAATTCGATTACATGGCATGAACTTATGACATTAAAAGAAAGTAATAAGACCGTTATTCCTTTTTCAGTAGGAGTACAAAACATATATGATGCATTTGAAAATATAGATGAAGAGTTGACAAAGTTCGCGCGGAATGCAATAGCGAATGGATGGGTAGATGCGGAACCAAGAGATAGTAAACCACCTGGAGGATTTTGTGCTCCTTTTTTCGGTGAAAAAGAATCCCGTATTTCAATGCGTTATGATGGAACAATTGATAGTGTAAGAATACTAGCTCATGAACTAGGACATGCTTGGCATTTTTATGTTATGAGTTTTGAACAATCTACTTCATTTTTAGATGATTATCTGCCAATGAGTACAGCTGAATCAGCGTCTATTTTCTTTGAAATGGTACTTGTAGATCACTTAATAAAAACAGCAGAATGTACAGAAATGAAAAAGTCATTGCTCAGTTGGAAAATTAGAAATAGCTTTAATTATGTTATGGCAATTCGTGCATCGTTTCAGTTCGAAAAGAGTTTTTATGAAAAAAGTAAAGAAGGTCCTATAAGTGCTGATGAAATTGAGAAATTATCTATAGCCGCGCAAGAAAAGGTATATGGAAATGCACTAACAGAATATCAGCCGTTTGTTTGGATGAAATACGTTCAGTTTTATATAGCAGATGTTCCTTTTTATAATTATCCATACACATTTGGTTATTTAGTAAGTTTTAGTTTACTAGAATTAGCGAAAGAAAATAATAGGGAATTTTATTTGAGGTATAAAGAATTTTTGCGAGAAACGGGAAAAGCTCCAGTTGAAGAACTTATGAAAATACATTTTGAAATTGATCTAACAAATTATGAGTTTTGGAATAAAGCTTTTATACAAATAAATAAAGATATTGATGAATATTTGCAGCTTATGCAGGGGGAGCGCAAATAGATAAAGGGGACTACATACATGAACAGAATCGGTATTATCGGAGCAATGCAAATAGAAATAGACTTACTATTAGAAACACTACTTATTAAAGAGGAACATACTATTGCGGGAATACCTTTTTATAGAGGAAACTTTATGGATACAGAAGTTGTTATTACGCGATGTGGTGTAGGGAAGGTAAATGCAGCTGCATGTACACAAATATTAATTAGTAAGTTTGAGGTAGACTCTATCATTAATACAGGTGTTGCGGGTGGATTACATCCGGATGTGAAAGTTGGCGATCTAGTTATTTCTACAAATGTTACGCATCATGATGTTAATAAAAATCAAATGAAGAATCTATTTCCGTTTCAAGAAGCGTTTCAAGCAAGCGAGGAATTAAGAGATTTAGCCCAAAAAGCTGTTAATAGTAGTAGTTTAAATATTACTGTTCATGAAGGAAGAATCGTCAGCGGAGAATGCTTCGTCGAGGATTCAAAATTAAAGGCGCAATTAGTCACTGAATATGCACCTCATTGTACAGAAATGGAAGGGGCAGCAATTGGACATGTTGCTTACATAAATGATATACCGTTTCTTGTTTTGAGATGCATTTCTGACAGTGCAGATGATTCAGCGCAAGTTTCATATGATGATTTTGCGAAAACCGCAGCGAATTATTGTTCAGAAATTATTGTTGAGATGTTTAAAAATATTTCGAGTAAAACTGTATTGTAGTTAATAAGTAAAGAATGGGAGAGAATGTCATGTTACAAGCACTAATTTTCGATATGGATGGAACTTTATTTCAAACAGACAAAATTTTAGAATTATCACTAGATGATACATTTGATCATTTACGTTCACTACAATTATGGGATACGATAACACCTATTGATAAATACCGTGAAATCATGGGTGTGCCTTTACCAAAAGTTTGGGAAGCTTTATTACCGAATCATTCTATAGAAGTAAGAGAACAAACTGATGCATATTTTTTAGAAAGACTAATTGAAAACATTAAGAGCGGAAAAGGTGCTTTATACCCGAACGTAAAAGAAATTTTTACATATATAAAAGAAAATAATTGTTCAATTTATATTGCTAGTAATGGTTTAACTGAATATTTACGAGCGATCGTATCTTATTATGCTTTAGACCAATGGGTTACTGAAACGTTTAGTATTGAACAAATAAACTCACTTAATAAAAGCGACTTAGTTAAAAGTATTTTGAACAAGTATGATATAAAAGAAGCAGCAGTAGTAGGGGACCGTTTATCTGATATAAATGCAGCTAAAGATAATGGCTTGATTGCGATTGGATGCAATTTTGATTTTGCACAAGAAGGTGAACTTGCTCATGCAGATATAGTAATAGATGATTTAATGGAGTTAAAGGGAATATTTCCTGCTGTGCAGAGATAATAAAGGTGTTTAATTTATAATAAAGTCATTTAAAAAATAATATAATTGTTTAAAAATCCTTCTTCTACTAACGGAGTAGATTAGCTCAATAAGGAATCAAAATAAGAACTTGTAGCTTCTGAAGAAATGGAAAAAAAGAAAGATTTTAAATTCAAAATAGCCTCTGTTATATAGGGGTAGAGAGATTATAATTCATTTGTGATGAATTAGTAATAGTTTGATTTGTTTTAAAGCTGAGTAGAGGATTATAAAGTGTGTGCAGTTTTTTGCCAATTCCTATATGTCTTATTCCACGGAGGAAATATGCTTAAAGATAATTTTAAAATTAGTAATATTCCCACGGTTTTATGGGGAAATAAGAGTGAAAAAATTTTTATTGCAGTACATGGAAATATGTCAAATAAGGAAGATACAGTTATTCAAATATTAGCTGAAGAAGCCAATCAAAAAGATTATCAAGTATTAAGCTTTGATTTACCTGAGCATGGAGAAAGAAAAAATGATAATACTCCTTGTAAAGTACAGTTTTGTGTTAGTGAATTATCTATAATTATGAATTACGCAAAACAACATTGGAAAGAAGTAAGCGTGTTTGCATGTAGTATGGGGGCTTATTTTAGCCTTTTAGCCTATCAAAATGATGTGATAGAAAAGGCATTGTTTTTATCACCAGTAGTTAATATGGAACGAATTATCGAAAATATGATGAAAGGCTTTAATGTAACACCAGAGCTTTTGCAAAAAGAAATGACTATAGAGACACCTATTGGTCAAAAGTTATATTGGGATTATTTATGCTATGTAAAAGAACATCCTATTAATATATGGAATACAGATACGTATATTATGTACGGAGCCAAGGATGAACTGTGCGAATTTGAAACTATTAACTATTTTACAAAAAAACATCGTTGTGAATTAGAAGTCATGGAGACAGGCGAACATTACTTTCATACTGAAGAACAGTTAAAGATATTTGAACAGTGGTTACACAAACATATCGATTAACAAATTATAATTTATCTTGAACCTGTTAGAGAAGAATAGTGAATATATAAACTGATATTATACTTGAGAGACATTATAAATGTGAATGTATTCACTTAAACAAACAAGTGCTTTAGTTCAATAAGAATTAAACAACTTTATTAATGATTTTTGAGTACAAATACCTTTAAATGTATAGAAATTAAACAATTATATTATCGATTTATATCTGAAGTGAAGAATACGCATATACGAATTGAATAAAGTAACAATCATAAAAATGCTCAGAATAAATGATTCTTGAGCATTTTTATGTATTTTCATATTAAGGAGGAATTTACTTGAAAGATATACATATTCAACAAATTGAAGATTTAATGATATACGAACACGATTATCTTGTTCAAGAAAGCAAAGACGAAGGATTTAATTTCCTAATAAAACTAATAAGTGAATATGAAAATAAAATAAACACATTTAATAAAACTGGTGAATGTTTATATGGCATTTTTCAAGGGGGAAGGCTAATTGGGATTGGAGGTATAAATGAAAATCTGTATACAGAAGACAATAAGATTGGTAGGTTAAGGAGATTTTATATTGCAAAAGAATACCGAAGGAAAGGATTAGGGAGGTTACTGTTAGTGAGAATTTTAAGCGATGCGAAAAAATATTTTACTATTGTTGTCTTAAATACAGATACAGAACAGGGTGACAAATTTTATACTTCGAGTGGATTTGTGAAAGGGACAAAATATGTAGGAGCGAGCCATTATCTAAACTTAGATAAAAGGATGTAGTGAATTATTATTTGTTCTTCTTCGGAACGTTTGTTCTGTTCTGTGTAGGTTTATGATATGATTTATTTAAATATATTATTGGAATGGGGAGTTAGATGGTGGGAGAAAATAAAATTATTAATGATTTCAATGAATATTCAATTTGGATAAATACATTGAAAGGTATGAAAGAGGAATTGTGGGTGGCACCAATATCAGAGGGGAAATGGACTGTTGGTGAAATCATATCTCATATTATGAATTGGGATGACTATCTTTTACGTGAGACATTATCATCAGTGAGAGATGGACTGGGAATGGAGTTCCCTGACTTTGATACATATAATAAAATAGCCTCTAATTATGCAAAATCAGGTATATCTAAGATAAAACTTCTTGAAGAAGCACAAGCTAAAAGAGATTTACTTGTTCAAGAGCTTAACCGACTGTCTATTGGAAAGCTAAAGGAACATTTGACTGCCAATGGAGTATCATATTGTCCTCATACTGGAATACCGTACTCTCTAATATATATTATTAAAGAATTCGTAGATCACGATAACCATCACAAAAGGCAGATTATTAATTTTTTAAATGAAAATCAAGTTGTTAACTGATAAAGAAAGATCCCGCGAATGATACTTGCGGGATCTTTCTTTAATTAATTATAATTTAACATTCATTTGTTTTAATAAAGTTTTCGGATCACCTTTTACATAATAAAAATGTGGATTATTCTCATCATCGTAAAGCATAATGTAAGGTTTTTCATTAAGTGGGAGCAGGATGAGTACTTCATCGATTGTTGTATGTAACCATTGATTTGTAATAGAAACAGGCCTAAATAAAGGGATTTTTATCATATGTCCATCTTTCGGAACGACATTTAAGTTTTTGAATGGACCGGTAATTGATTTTGCGTATTGAACTGCTTCTTTTTGAATGGCTGAATCTAAAGATTGTTTTTGGACTACCATTTCTTTTTTGCAATCAAATACTTCAATTTGTTTATTTGTATTTGCGAACGCATTTGTTGATAATAAAAAGAAGAGAAGAGTAATGACTCCTATTTTTTTGAACATGAAACAACACCTCACACTTACTATACCCTCAAACGTTGTAAATATTTTTATGTCACATTGATGTAACAAAGAAGTTGTATGATAAAATTGGTATTTGTTTATAAGTAATGGAGGAAATATAATGAAAGTATTAATCGCGGATGATGAACAAGATATGCTGAAAATTTTAAAAGCGTATTTTGAAAAAGAAGGCTTCGAAGTTTTATTAGCAAAAGATGGAGAGGAAGCACTTCAAATATTTTATGATGAGAAAATTGACTTAGCTATTTTAGACTGGATGATGCCGAAAAGTAGTGGTATTACTGTCTGTCAGGAAATAAAAAAGAATTCAAGTGTGAAAGTATTAATGCTTACTGCGAAAAGTGAAAGTGAAGATGAATTAGCAGCTCTTCAAAGCGGGGCAGATGAGTTCGTGAAAAAACCATTTCACCCGGGAGTGCTAATTACTCGAGCGAAAAAGCTTGTGCAGCATGAAGATGTTATCCAAGTTCAAGATTTAAAAATAGATTTCACCAAAAATAAAGTATATAAAAATGAGAAAGAATTAGACATTACAAAGACAGAATTACAATTAATAAAGTGCTTTTTAAATCATAAAGGCACGATTTTAACGAGGAAAAAGTTGTTAGATATCGTTTGGGGATTTGATTATTTTGGGGAAGAGCGAACGGTTGATACGCATGTAAGAAGGTTACGTAAAAAAATAGGAGAAAATATTATAAAGACACATCGTGGTTTAGGATACAGTTTGGAGGAAGAGTGTGAATAAACTCGGTAAAAAGTTATTTTTCAGCATCTCTTTAACAGTCATCCTTATTTATACGGTCTCTTTATTATTAATTAACTATTTTTTACCAAAATATAATGTGCACAAAACACGCGAAAGCTTGGAAGGCATTACAGCGCAAATACAGTCAATACCGCGTAAAGAACTGGATGATGCCATAAATCGTATTGAAAATGAAGGTAATGTTACGATTGCTTATACATCAATAAATAGTTCAGAAGATGCTATTAATGAAGAATTACGCATGCAACTTACAAAAAAGAGAGTTGCATTGAATAAACTTTGGATTACAAAAGAAGAAATTACGAAAGTGAAGAACCTCGGACAATCGAATAAAATATATGATCAAGAAAAGATAAAATCTAGTTTTTTTGCGAAATACATTGCGAAAGATGATATGTTGATTTTAGTAGGAGTTTCTATCGCACATTCTAATGAAGTAATTAAAACTCTTAACTCATTTTATTTATATATTTTGGGATTTTCACTATTCCTTATTATCGTGCTCGTCTGGATTTTTTCAAAAACAATCACTACACCATTGAATGAATTGAGTGATGTCGCAGAAGATATTTCACGTCTGAAATTTAAACGGACGAAAGTTAAAACGAATGATGAAATAGGTGATTTAGCAAATAGTATCAACATTATGAGTGATAAATTACATGAAGCACATCAAGATTTAACAGATCGAAATGACCACTTAAAACGATTTATGGGCGATGTAACTCATGAATTAAAAACACCAATCGCATTAGTAAAAGCATATTCTATTGGAATAAAAGACGGTTTAGATGATGGTACATATGTTGATACAATCATTAAACAAACAGATCAAATCTCAAATTTAATTGAAGAGTTATTACGATTTTCTAAATTAGAAAGAGATATTTTACATAAAGAAGAATTCCCTATTGAACCACTAGTCCAAAGTATAATAGATAAGCATAAAATTGAACTGGAGTCGAAAGAAATCAATTTGCAAGTGAACTATAATGCTGGTGACGCGATTGTTTATGCTGATTTAAATAAAATGAGAATGGTCTTTCAAAATTTAATCTCTAATGCGATAAAATATACAACGAATCAAAATATAAAAATCACAGTAGAAGAGAAAAATGACATTGTGTATTTTCGAATTCAAAATGGAATTGCTGCTGAGGGCATTAAAGAGATAGATAAAATTTGGGAACCTTTTTATGTATTAGAATCTTCTCGTAGTAAAGAAAAATCAGGTACTGGATTAGGACTAGCGATAGTAAAAAGTATTTTAGAAAGACATGGATTTGAATACGGGGTTTCGGTAGTAGATGGGGAAATACAATTTTATATGTATATAGATAGGAACTAATTGTTATTAGTTCCTTTTCTTTATATGAAAAGATTTGATAGTTCTACAAATTTCTCAACTTTTTACATAAAATATAAACTGAATTTTCTGTATTTTTGATGTATAGTAAAAGAAGGAATATATGGGGAGGGAAGGGCATGAAAAAAAAGAAAATAGCAATTACACTATCGACTATATTATCTTTAACAATTACTTCAGGAGTTTCTAGTATGACTGCTCATGCAGAAAATAAAGAAGGGATCTCCGCAAAGGAGAATAATGTTAAGTTAAATGGTCAAGTTTCAGAAGCTTTAATGTCAAACACGAAAATTGAATTAGAAAATGGGATGACGAAACCAATTTATTCACTTGATGAAGCCATTGTAGAAAATCTATTTGTAGAGACAGAAGTTGATAGTGATCGAGATGGTAAAAAAGATCGTGTATCAGTAAAGGTTATGCGTCCAAAGGCGAATCCAGATGTGAAAGTTCCTGTTATTTATGAAATGAGTCCATATCGATCTGGTTTAAAAGATGTTCCTGTTTATAATGTTGATGAAGAATTGTATGCGTATGAAGGAAAACCGTATGGGGCAGTTAATCTTGGATCGTATGGTAATTATTATGTTCCGAGAGGATATGCAGTCATTTTAGGCGAAAGTATTGGAACTGGAAAATCAGATGGATGTCCGACAACTGGAGATGAGCAAGAAATACTAGGGACTAAGTCTGTCATTGATTGGGTAAATGGTCGTGCGAAAGCATATACAGAGGATGGTAAGGAAGTAAATGCAAGTTGGTCTTCGGGAAATGTAGGAATGACAGGAGTTTCTTATAATGGTACATTACCGAATGCTGTCGCAACGACTGGAGTTGAAGGGTTAAAAACAATTATTCCAATCGCAGCAATTAGTAGTTGGTATGATTATTATCGTGCAAATGGAGCAGTAATTGCGCCAGGTGGATATCAAGGAGAAGATACAGATAATATGGCTGAAGCAGTACTAACAAGAAAGAATCCTGAAGTTTGCGGGCAGGTTATTAAAGAACTAACAGCTGGACAAGATCGTAAAACAGGCGATTATAACGACTTTTGGGATAAACGTAACTATGTAAAAGATGTAAAAAATGTGAAAGCAAGTGTATTTGTAGTTCATGGGCTAAATGATTGGAATGTAAAAACGAAGCAGTTTTCACAGTGGTGGGAAGCTCTTGGCGAAAACAATGTTCCTCGTAAAATGTGGTTACATCAAGGTGGACACGGCGGAACATCAAGTAATAACTGGCAACAAACGCAAAATAAATGGTTCGATTATTGGTTATATGGAATTGAAAATGGAATTATGGCTGAACCGATGGTAGATGTACAACGTGAAAATAAATCGTGGCAAAAAATAAAAAATTGGCCAGATCCAGCGGCTGTACCATCAAAAGTCCGTATGTATTTAAGTAATAAAGCAGTCAATCTACCATTAAGTATGGGATCAGTAAACACGGTTTTTTCATTAATAGATGATGCAAAAATAAAATCGAATCAATTAGTAGAAAACCCAGAGCTGGAAATAGCGAACCGATTAGTATATACAATGCCTGTACTGCAAAAAGATATGCGAATAAGTGGGACGCCGAAAATTTCAATAACAGGTAATATTGATCGGTCTGTTTCAAATTTAACCGCTTTACTCGTTGATTACGGCGGAGCGAAGCCTGAAATTGTAACGAGAGGTTGGATGGATCCGCAAAACTTAAATAGTATAGAAAATTCAACGGCACTTCAACCTGGTAAGAATTATACATTTACATGGGACATGCAGCCAGATGATTACGTATTTAAAGCAGGACATCAAATTGGAGTCGTATTAATCGCAAGTGATTATGATTATACAATTAGACCGAAAGCAGGAACAAAGCTTACGGTGAAATTGAGTGAAGTGACATTGCCGATTGTGAAATAAAGGTACATGAGGGGAATGAGATAAAAGAGCTTACTAAGGTAAGCTCTTTTATATTGAGTGGATTTGTTTGCTAGAGTTTTATTAAAAATGTTTCTGTTAGTTTTCATTGTCCAAGCATTCTCTTGAAAACCACATATACTATTTATATTCAAGGTGGTCACTATTCTTATTGGGGCTGTTTTTTTAATATAAATGATACTTTAGGGAAGTAGGGAGATTAAATTTGGAAAACGAAGAACAAGGAAGAATTGAAAATCAAGTGTATTCTAATCGGGTTGTAAGATCAGAATTTGATAAGCATTGGGAAACTTGTATTTCAAAAAGTGGTTATGTAATCTATGTAGCGACGAGTGATCATGCTGAAGTAATAGTACTACTTTCAGATGGTTCAAGTAAATTATTAATCTTCAAAAAAGGCGGTAAAGTAATAGTGGGTGGCGGTGGAACGAGTCACTACAGCAAACCACATATTGCAAGAAATATTTAATGTAAAAAATGGTAATCGAGAAGACGCTGACAACCGTATAGTCTTTAATTTGCATATGGAGATACGTATCCTAAAGTGAGTTTTTGTTTTAGATTCTGGCGTTTTTAGTAATAAAAATAAGATGAAAAAGATCTTTAACGTATAAAGGTCTTTTTTGTTTATTCACAAATAAAATTAATGGAGGTGAGCTAATAATGAAAAATATTGGAGTAATCTATGTTCTTTCGGGAGTTCTCCTATTCGGGCTTACATATATAACTTCCGCAATTTACGCGGGTTCATTAGAAATTTGGGATAGACCAAGCGGGAAATTCTTTACTGCATTTTATGAAATTCATGGTACAATTTTATCGATAATTTCAATTTGTTTTATTATAGCGGGGATATACTGTATACATAAAAAAGTGTAGTGAAAATCAATCAGCCTTTCATGTACTATACATGAAAGGCTGATTGGTTGTATGTGTTGAAAGATTTTTTTATAAGAATTGTAGTTTTTAGGTAATAGTTAAAAATGTAACTGCTTATGTATGATTAAAATTATTTCGTCAAATGAATGTCACATAAAAGTCTTATAGTGTATATAGAAGGTGAAACATACATAAAGCAGGAGATGAAATGATGAAAAAAGCGCTACAGTATATATTCATATTACTTACGCTATTTACTTTAAGTTATGTAATTTATACTAACTACGAAAAGCAGAAAGAGATTAAAAATAATAAACAAGTAATTAGTGAAGTTGCAAAGAGGTATGGTATTCCAGAGTGGATACCATTATCTATTGCTGATCATGAAACAAAATTTGATCGAAAAGCAATAGGGGATAAAGGGACATCTTTCGGTCTGTTTCAATTACATCGTGATGGTTTAGCACCAGCACAATTATCGGAAGAGAGCTTAATAGATTCACAAATAAATGCAACAATAGCGATTTCTAATATGGTTAAATCGTATGAACGCGGTGTGAAAAAAGGATTGGTTGATTGGGAGTTACTTAAATATGTTGCCAATACATCAGGATGGCCAGGAAACTTAGGGGGAGAATGGACGGACAATAATACAAAATATAATATAGGGCTAGAACAATCATACCAATTATATAAGTAAGAGGAAGAAGTATAAAAGGCATTTCCAATTTGGGGAAATGCCTTTTATATGTTATAGTATAATAGTGTTTGAATGGTATGTTATTTTACTATATCTTCAAATTTGTTATGTAGTATTTTTATATTAAATAACTACTAATATCATTTTTTTATATAAGGAGTAAGTAGTAGGAATATGAAAAATATAGATTTTATACTAGAAAGTGATGAAACATTAAAACCGTCAGAAAGATTAGTACTATTATTATTAGAGAAGCATAGAATGTTATATACGAACGATCTATTAGCTCTTTCAAATTTATCATATAAAACATTAACAGATTCACTAACAGCACTCGTTTTAAAGTCTTATGTTTTAAAGGATACAGGTAAGGGAAGAAGGCAGAATTGTTATAGATTAGTATGATAAGATTAGTAATTATAGATATTTTATATGTGTTTTTTTCAAATGTAAGGTAAAATTCATTTTTTATTTTCGAATGAAAAAGTTAGTATAGAGGGTACATATATATTTAAATTTCATTTTTTTATTGTATTTTTTAATGATAGAAACAAGAAAAATAAACTGTATAAAAATGAAATTTAAAAAACAATCCGTTTTTAAAATGGATTGTTTTTTATTGGAATAATATTATTTGATAAATTGAAAGCATGAATGATTATTCTACTTCACATGTATATTTTTCAGGTAATAATTCCATAACGCTACATTTTACAAGTTCACCATTATAAGAAAGTATAACATTCGTATTTTTTCCGTAATCACTTATTAATTCTCGACACATACCACATGGAGCGACAACCCAACATTTTTCTATATCTTCATGAGGATGTGGGTGAGCAACTGCTACAATGGTATCAAATTCATGATCACCTTCTGAAATAGATTTTCCGATTGCCATAGCTTCACCGCATACTGTTATTCTTCCAACATTTGCTTCAACATGTACTGCTGCATACACATTACCCGTGTTGGTTCGTACAGCTGAACCGATATGATGACGACCATATTTATAGTTTTTTTCGATTACTTTTTCAGCAGCTCTAATTAAATCATAGTCTTCAGTGTTTAAAGGCATTACTTGTAACATAGTCTCTCTCCTTTATTAAGCATAATACGATCACTTTAACAGAAAATTTAAATATTTAAAACGGATAATTAAGTTTAATCACTATTATCAAAAAAACAATAAAATAACATTATTATGTAAATTATTAATTTGAAAAGGAAAATATAATAATGAATAGAACATATAGAAAGGGATATTCAAATAATTTGAAAACGGGGGGATTATTATGAAACATTTACAATCAATATCACAAGCAGTCATAAGCGGCGACAAGGAAAAGGTAGAAGAATTAATAAAGATTGATCCAAGTGTTGTTAACGAATTTAGTGAAGATGGCTGGACACCACTTCATTTAGCAGCTTATTTTGGACAAATAGAATTAGCAAGTTTTCTTTTAAAAAATGGTGCAGATATACATGTTAGAGCAAAGAATGAAAATGAGAATACACCACTTCAAGCGGCAATTGCGAACAAACAAAGCGAGCTTGTAGCTTTCTTAATTGAAAAGGGATCAGATGTGAATGCAGTTCAAAGTGGTGGTTGGACAGGTCTTCATGAAGCAGCTTTATTAGGAAATGAAGAAATAATTATATTATTACTTGAAAATCGGGCTAATAAAACGATTAAGAAAAATGATGGGAAAACAGCATACGATATTGCATTAGAGAAAGGGCATGAGCATCTTTTACATTATTTGCAGGGGGAAGTAAGTTTATGATTAATCGCTGGAATGTAGGGATTTTTCTATTTAATGAAGTGGAAGTGTTAGATTTCGCGGGGCCGTTTGAAGTTTTTTCCGTTGCTACAACGAATGGCGAACGACCATTTACTGTACATACCGTTAGCCAAGATGGGGAAATGATTATGGCGCGGAACGGATTAAAGGTACAACCGGATTATAGCATTGAAAACTTACCTCCAGTTGATATTTTAATTATTCCTGGTGGATTAGGTGTTAGAGAAAACGAAGTAGAAAATAAAATTGTAATAAATTGAATTCGCAAGCAGATGAAAGAAGTGAAGCTAATGGCCTCTGTTTGTACTGGAGCGCTTTTGTTAGCTAAAGCAGGTTTACTTGAGGAAAAACAAGCGACAACACATTGGGATAGTATTGAAAACTTTAGAAATAATTTTCCGAATGTTGAAGTATTAGAAAATGTAAAGTTTGTAGATGAGGGGCATATTATTACGTCTGGTGGAATTTCAGCCGGAATTAATATGTCATTTCATATTGTAAAAAATTTGTTAGGTGTTCGGGTTGCTGAAGAAACAGCGAAGATAATGGAATATGATATTGATTTACAATATTAAAAGTAAAACAAGACCAGCAGTTGGAAAAATCCAAATGCTGGTCTTGTTTTATATTGACTGAATATACGCTAATTCCTCATTTGTAAGGATCGGACGGGTAGTTGCATCTGCATTTTCTTTCGCTTGTGTTTCTGTTTTTGCGCCAGGAATTGCGACCGATACTGCTGGATGGGAGAGGACGTAGCGAAGTGCAAGTTGTCCTAATGTCTGATTTTTATTTGAGAGTAACCTTAATTTTTCTACTTTTTGTAAATCTTCTTGAAACCACTTTTCTTTTGGCCATTCTTTGCGTAAATCTCCGTCAGGAAAAGTTGTTTTATTTGTAAACTTTCCAGTTAATATCCCCATTTTTAAAGGTCCGCGTATAACAGCTCCTAAATTGTTCTCTTGTAGGTAGGGCAGTATGTCGATTTCTGGTTTTCGGTTTAATATGTTGTAATCAAGTTGCACAACATCAATTTCATTGTTTTTATTGAAATGTTTTATATATTGTAGGTCGTGAGTTGAAACACCAACAGCTCTTACTTTTCCGTCCCGTTTTAATATTTCAAATGCGCGTAAAAATGCTTCTGTTTCTTCTTGTTTATCCCACCAAATGTGACAGAAATAAACATCAATATAATCTGTTTCTAAGCGCAGTAAGCTAGTTTCAAATACTGCGATTACTTTTTCGGCAGTATTATAAACAGGCTCTCCACTTGGATCATAGTGATGCCCAATTAAACCGCCTTTCGTTGATAAAACGATATTATTACGGTGCTCTCTTATTGCTTGAGTTACTAACCTTTCACTATGTCCTAAACCGTATACATCAGCAGTATCAATAAAGTTTACGCCGCATTCAATTGCTTTCTTCATAGCGGTTATAGATTGTTTGTCGTTAACAGGACCCCATTCATCGCCGCCAATCGCCCACGCTCCAAAGCCAATTTCAGAAACAATAATTCCAGTTTTACCTAATGTACGGTAGTGCATCGCTTTTCCTCCTTGTAAGCATGTTATAACATCGGTATGCAAAACTGGAATTTATGTGTGTAAAAATGTTTTCTACAATTGGGGAAAAAGAATAACATAAACTACTATTTTATAGCAGCATAAATAAAAATTTTCATATCAAATACGGAAATGTCGTCGAACGCTATCTCTAATTGGTTAATTTGTGAGATTTTTTTGTGAAGGAGCTTATTTTATAAGAATAGAATTTAAGTTAGTAAGAGGATCGTGCCGATGGTAGTGAAAAATATGGGTTAGGGGGATTTGAAAATGAGGAAACTCAAAAGAGTAAATGTTCCTAATATACCAGAGCAACTATCACAGTCTAATGACAATCGAGCAATAAATAAAAAGAAATTAAGGCGATTTATATTCATGTTTATTTTTGTCGCTGCAACTACTTTGTACGTTCAATATATATTGACGAAACAACAAGAAATAATAAGTGAAAAAAAAGATACAATAACGAATCAAAAAAAACAATTAGTTTCATTAAAGAAAGATCAAGGTTCTTTAAAGACTAACATCGAGAATTTAACGGATAATGAAGAAGAAATTTTAAAGTTTGCGAGAAAAGAGTATCAATTTTCTAAGTCCAACGAAACAATATTCGTATTGCCAAAGTGAAGTGGTGGAACAGTTAGCGATAGCTAACTGTTTTTTGATGTATGAGGGAAAAGGTGTTTGTAGTATGAATGTCATGGTACAAGGAGCAATGACATATTGTAAAAATGAGAAGTTTGAGCCATTTTTAATTGTTGAAATAGATTTTCATAATTATGGAATATACGTCAAAATAAATATTGTTAAAATTCTGTCAATTGTATATAATACAAGGTAAGCGGATACATTTTTTAATCAACGTTGAGTTAACAGCTCATACGTCTGTTAAGAAAACCATTATCCTCGTATAAGAAAGGAAGATAGCTGTGTACGCTTCAAATACAATTTACGTCGTAGGGGATGCGAAAGCACCTCAAAATAATCCTATTACCGAAAAGTTCAAAAGTTATTTTGTAGCATTTGTACTTGAGAAGGATACAGGGGAAATTGTAGATGCAGATTGCTCAGCAACAATTGCATTAACATCTCAATTTGTTAAATATTTGTTTCTACATAAAAATATTAATGACCCAGCATTAGTAACAGAAATAAAAAATCGATACTTCGGTTCGTCTCAAAAGGCGCTACTTGTAGCGCTAAAGGATGCACAGAAAAAATATAATCAGATTGCTGCTTTGTCTACCCATTCATAGACAAAATCCAGCCGTAAGAATTTTCTTATGGCTGGATTTTTTTATTTCGTATTAATAGGCAGAATAAAAGCCTCCCGTGGATTAAAGTTACACTCTAAAGACAACGAAAGGATGAACAAAATGAAAATTACTGATGTGAAGGTAAAACGTCGACACGTAAAACTTCATACACCGTTTAAAACAGCGCTCCGTACTGTAACGGAAATCGAAAGTATAGATGTGGTTATTCATACAGATGAAGGGATTGTTGGGAAAGGAGCTGCTACTGCAACGCCGGTTATTACAGGTGATTTTGCCAACGGGATTGAGGAAGCAATATTAGGGCCAATTCGCTCTGTATTAGTTGATAAAGATGTACTGCAGTTTCAAACGTTATTGTTACACATTCAAATGAGCTGTATAGGAAATACAAGTGCGAAAGCGGCGGTAGATATGGCTTTATACGATGTATATTGTCAATTTCACAACATACCATTATACGCATTACTAGGTGGAAAGAAAGAGATTTATACTGATATTACTGTAAGTGTGGATGAACCTTTATTAATGGCAAAAGAAACGAAAAAGCATATCGAAAAGGGATTCCAAACATTAAAAATTAAGGTGGGTAAAGAGGCGCATTTAGATTTGGAACGCATAGAGGCAATTCGAAATGTGGTTCCAAAGAGTACAACGTTACGTTTAGATGCAAATCAAGGATGGAAACCGAAAGAAGCGATTTCTATTATTAGAGAAATGGAGAATAGAAATTTAAATATAGAATTTGTAGAACAACCAGTTCATGCGAAAGATTGGGAAGGATTAAAGTACGTAAAGGACAATGTACAAACGCCTATTATGGCAGATGAAAGTATGTTTTCAGCGGGTGACGCATTAAAAATTGTCCAAGGAGGATATGCAGACCTGATTAATATTAAATTAATGAAATGCGGTGGTATTCGAGAAGCCTGGAAAATTGCGGATATCGCGGAAGCAGCAGGTGTGAAATGTATGGTTGGAAGTATGATGGAATCTTCACTTTCAGTTAGTGCTGTTGCCCATTTAGCTGCGGCACATCCGAACATTCATTACTTTGATCTTGATGCACCGTTATGGTTAGTAGAAGAGCCAGAAGGAATGACTTACACTGGTCCAAAGGTAAACCTGCATTCTGTAGTGAATATACAATCTTAGGAGTAGTACCTAGTAAACTATCTTTTAAGGGGGATATATATGAAAAAAGTAGGAACTGCATTTTTAACAACTTTATTTATATTTTCATCGTTTACTTCGGCAAATGCTGAAGAGAAGAAGGATAATAAAGCATTTATAGATGTATCTGCTGCAACGTTATGGACTGCGCCTGACTCATTACGACCAATTGATGCACCGAGCGCAACAAATCCAGTTGATTTGTGGAAGTGGACGAAATCAATGACGCTTGATGAGAAGCTTTGGTTAACGAGTGCAAATAAATTAGAAACGCAAGCGCTACTCGGTCAAGAAGTAACAGTAATTGATAAAAAAGGTGATTGGGTAAAAGTACTAGTGCACGGACAGCCAACTCCACGAAACGAAGAAGGCTATCCAGGTTGGATGCCTGAAAAACAATTAACATATAATCAAGAATTTGCAGATAAAACAAATGAACCTTTCGTATTAGTAACGAAACCGACAGCCATTTTGTATATAAATCCTTCTGAAAAACATAAATCACTTGAAGTCAGTTATAATACGCGACTGCCGCTATTAAGTGAAGATCCGATTTCATACCGTGTATTGTTACCAAATGGTCAGAAGGCATGGCTACGAAAAAATGATGGAACTGTTTACCGTTCTCAAAATGATATTCCAAAGCCGACAGCTGATGATTTAATAAACACGGGAAAAATGTTTTTAGGATTACCGTATATATGGGCTGGTACAAGTGGATTCGGATTTGATTGCTCTGGATTTACACATACGATTTATAAATCACATGGTATTACAATACCGAGGGATTCTGGGCCACAATCAAAAGCAGGAATTGCGGTTGATAAAGAAAACCTACAAAAGGGCGATTTAATATTCTTTGCACATAACCAAGGAAAAGGTAGTGTTCATCACGTTGGAATGTATATTGGTGACGGAAATATGATTCACTCACCAAGAGCTGAAAGATCAGTTGAAATTATTCCGTTAAATACACCAGGATATATAGAAGAATACGCGGGTGCTCGTCGTTACTTACCTTAAAAAATAGAGGGGGTTTTCAAATGAAAAAAGTTGTTCGTTACTCATTAGTTAGTACTCTATTAGTTTCTTCATTTTTAGTGGGCTGCGCAAAAGAAAAAACAACGACAAAGCCGAAAGATGAGAAGAAAGTATTACAGCTACTAGAAACGGGTGAAATTCCGTCATTAAATTCAGGAAAAGTAACTGATGCGGTATCGTTTAACGTGTTAAATAACGTAATGGAAGGGTTATTCCGTTTATCGAAAAATGATGAAGTGATTGAGGCTGGGGCACAGAAATATGAAGTGAGTAAAGACGGAAAGACTTATACATTCCACTTGCGTGATGCGAAATGGTCTAACGGTGATCCAGTAACAGCTCATGATTACGTATATGCTTGGAAGCAACTTATTAATCCAGATACAGTCTCTCAATATGCATATATCGCGTACGATGTGAAAAATGCGGAGAAGATAAATAAGAAACAATTAGGCTTAGAAGAATTAGGTGTGAAAGCAAAAGATGATAAAACGTTCGTTGTTGAGTTAGAACATCCAGTACCGTATTTTACGAAACTACTTATTTTACCGTCTTTCTATCCAATTAATGAAAAGTTTGCGAAAGAGCAAGGCGATAAATACGGGTTAGAAGCAAATAAAGCGATATATAATGGGCCATTTACATTATCAGAGTGGAAGCATGAAGCAAGTTTTACAATGAAGAAAAACGATAAATATTGGGATAAAAAAGAAGTGAAGTTAGATGAAGTAAACTATCAAATTGTTAAAGAAATTTCAACTGCGGTAAATTTATATGAAACAGATAAAGTAGATAGGGCTGTCATTTCCACAGAATTCGTAGATAAATATAAAAATAATAAAGAGCTAAAACAATATACAGATCCGGTTATGTACTTCTTCCGTTTCAATGAAAATGTACCAATTCTTAAAAATAAAAATGCCCGTCTTGCACTAAGTACTGTGTTTGATAAGAAGGGGCTCGCAACTTCATTTTTAAATGATGGTTCTGTCGCTGCGAACTACTACGTACCAAAAGGATTTTTAAAAGGTCCAGATAAGAAAGATTTTAGAAGTACGGCAGGTGAGTTTAATAAGACTGATGTAAAACAAGCGAAAGAATATTGGGAAAAGGCGAAGCAAGAAACGGGAACAAATGAAGTAACGCTGGAGTTATTAAACTATGACTTAGAAAACTTTAAAAAAGTAGGCGAGTATATTAAAGAACAGCTTGAGAAAAATTTACCAGGCTTAAAGGTAAATGTGAAATTACAACCACATACACAAAAACTAGCGCTCGAGAAGAAAAAAGAATATGAAATGTCGTTATCACGTTGGTTACCTGATTATCCAGATCCAATGACATACTTAGAAGTTTTCCTTTCGGGAAGTACCGTAAATAATACAGGATATGCAAATCCAGAGTATGACGCGTTAATTAAGAAGATTAAAACTGAATTAGGTAATGATGAAAAAGCTCGTTGGAAAGCACTGCAAGATGCTGAAAAAATGCTTCTGGATGATGCAGTAATTGCACCAGTATTCCAGCGAGGATTATCGTATTTACAAAAGCCATATGTGAAAGACTTATATGTACATCAATTTGGTCCAGCTACAAGCTTAAAATGGGCAGATGTACAAAAGTAAAGTGATGGAGAAACAGACTTCACGTATGTGATAGTCTGTTTTTTCTTATAGCTTCAAATGAGTTATAGACATTTCAAATGTTTTCTCGCCGTTTAAAAATAAAATTATTACATAAATTCCAGTGTGAAATTTATGTGGAATCTTGTATAATTAACGTGTTTCTTTGGAAACATTTTCTTGTGCTATTTGTATAGGACTTAATAGAACAAGGAAGGAAATACATACATGTATAATAGATAAATAGAATGGAACATGTATAGAGAAAAAGGAGAGAAATGATGACGTGTCAAAAACAAGGGTTACAATTTAATAGTACTAGAAAGAGGAATAGCAGATGAAGATGAAGCATGTTTTCGGACCAATTATTTTAGCTTGCGTACTTTTTTTCATTGTATTGCTTATTCCCTCTAAGAGTTTAGTATCACTAATAAGCGATAAAAAGGTAGAAGATGCAGCAACTTCCTTGCAAAAAGAAAAATTGCAAAGTGTTTTCTTACAGCAAAAAATGTTAGAGAATTCGCAGTATTTACCGATGTATGGTTCATCAGAATTTTTACGAATGGATGCATATCATCCGTCTAATTATTTTAAAGTAAATCCGGCAGGCTTTACTCCATTTTTAATAGGGACTGGTGGTACGCAAAGCTTGGCTCATATTTTAAATATGACGTCTACAATGGATGGATTAGAAGGTAAAAAGGTAGTCTTTGTTCTTTCACCACAATGGTTTACAAAAACCGGTGTGTCACAAGGGGATTTTACAAATAATTTCTCCAAACAACAAGCCTATCACTTTATTTTTAATGATGAAATAAATCCTGAAATGAAGAAAAAAATCGCGAAGCGTTTATTAGATTACAAAGTTGTTCGTAAAGACGCGATCTTAAGTAGTTCTCTAGAAAGTATTATATATAACGATACAAAACATAACATAAAAGCTGGATTAGCTAAGCCGCTAGCGTATATGTATCGGAACATTTTAGATCATCGAGATTTATTTAACTCTCTATTTAAGATTGAACCGATGAAAGAGAAAACGAATATGGGATTACGTTCGCTTTCTTGGGAAGATGCACGTAAACATGCGGAGCAAGAAGGTAAAGTGGGATCCACAACAAATACATTCGGAATTGAAAATCCATATTACTATAAACATAATTTAAAGAAAAAATTAAAAGGTTTAAAAAACTTTAGAGCAAATGAATCTTATGATGATTCACCAGAATATGATGACTTACAAATTGTTTTAGATCTTTTCAAAGAAAAAAATATAAAACCACTCTTTATTTCTGTGCCTGTAAACGGACCGTGGTATGATTACGCTGGTTTCCCGAAAGAACGTCGTGATGTGTATTATAATAAGGTTCGCGAGCAAGTCGAGAAAGCGGGATACCCAGTAGTCGATTTTTCTAGCCATGAATATGATAAGTATTTCTTAAAAGATACGATTCATTTAGGTTGGAAAGGCTGGATTTATTTCGATGAAGCAGTGCATAAGTTTTACTCTGAGAAATAACAACTTAGAAACAGGAATGGCAATTAAGCCGTTCCTGTTTTTTAATATAAAGGATTTTGGTGTGGGCAATTTGGAAAGGCGTGTATATCTTGAATTTGTCTAAAATCATAATGTTTCATTGCAAATTGAGCTTGGTAAAGGTATTCATAAACAAATAATTGATTATTTTGTACGCCGCATAAAACGCCGGATGTCCCTTGCCCATTAATGAGGGAAACACCAACAGGGCGTCCGATTAAGTATGGTACTTTTTGCTGCCAATGCATAGGGGAAATCACTCCTTTTGAGTTACTATACGAATTATATGACTGAATGGTTGCTTATCCACGTAAATCTTAAACGGGAGGGGTTTTTATGTAATGTCTAGAAGTTATATATGAATCGATTATTAGTGTGAAAGAGGAATGAATTATGGAGAAAGAAAGTATTCTAGAAGAAAAGTTAAGACTAATAGAATGGTGCCAAACATTGAAGTGTGTAACTAATGATGTATGGTTTGAACCTTTTAGAAAAGGTTCATGGGGAATTGCGGATGTGATTTCACATTTAATCATTTGGGATGAGTTTTTAATGAATTTTAGAATTCCATACTTTATAAGTGGACAATCTGTACCCCATGTTCCAACAGGTGTTGAGGAAATGAATGAGGGTGCAATAAAATATGCGAGATCCGGTATTTCAAAAGAAGAACTATTAGATCAATTCAGCTTTACTCGTAAACAGTTAGTTGATCAAATTAATCAAATTTCTGCCCGGAATTTTAAAGATGATTTCCAATTCGGCACGAAAAGAGTGAGATTAAACAATTATTTTTCATCACTCATTCAACATGATTTAAAACATAAAGAAGAAATTATACAATTCCTAAAACTTAGCGAAGCCAATAATAAAAACCGCTATAATTCTAAATGAATTTATAGCGGTTTTTATTATAATCTTAAGCAAGATTTTTACGTTTTTTTGTCCACTTTTTTATTACGAAATATAAAATAATAAGAACAACCCCGCCAATAGCGAAAGATTTCACATACGGTCCAGCAATTTCATTAATATTCTCCCAGTTTTCACCTAGTTTTTCACCTAGATAAATGAAAATGATAGACCAAGGGATTATCGCAAGTGCTGTTAAAGTAGTGAAACGTAGTAATGGCATTTTTGTAATACCAGCAGGAATTGAAATCGCATGACGCACTACCGGAATGAAGCGCGCTGTGAAAATTACGCCAGTTCCGTAACGATTAAACCAATCTTCAGCAGCATCCATTTGTTTTTTATGTATGAAAATATACTTACCGTAACGTTCTAATACAGGGCGACCACCATATCGACCAATCCAGTAAACAAAAATTTGGGCAATAACACCACCAATTGTACCGAATATAACTGCGCCTACAAATGAGATACTACCATTGAATACTAAGTATCCCGCATAAGCAAGGACAATCTCACTTGGAATAATTTCAATCATAAGTCCGAGCATAATGCCCCAATAACCTAATCCTTCAAAAAATGTTAATACTGAGTGAATAAAACTACTTAACATTGTTGCACCTTCTAATTTATGAATTTTGAATATAAGCCCCTTTATTTAACAACATAAAAGGTTCACTATATGTAGATTATACCTTATTTATATAGGGGATTGCCATTTCAATTCTTTTATGTCTCTCATAAGTATTATAGTAAAGGATATAAGTTGAGTTTTCATGAAGAGAGAATGAAAGGAATATTAAAAAATTCTCATTTTATATGTAGTAAAAATAGGGGGATTTTTATTTGTATGTTATACAATAAAGGTGGAATATTTGGAATTTATATCTATAAAAAGGGCTATATGCAGGAGGAGTTAAATGAATGTTAGGATTACCCCGTGGTGAAGTTTTTTTAGTTCCATGGACTGAGGAATGGGAAGTTGCATTTTTAAAAGAGAAACAATTAATTGAAGACCAAATTGGAGAATATATTTTGGCAACACACCATATTGGAAGTACTTCTATTCCATACTTGAGTGCAAAACCTATTATTGATATTGCAATTGAATTGAAAAATTTTGAGAATGGTGTGAAATGTATTGCTAGGTTAGAGCATTTAAAATATAGGTATAGAAAAGATGTATTACCTGAAAGATATTATTTTAATAAAGGAGAGCCGAGAACACATCAAATTCATATGTATGAAAAGGGGAATAAATATTTAATTGAGCAATTGTGTTTTAGAAACTACTTAATAAATAATAAAACTGCTCGGATTGAGTATGAGCAGTTAAAGATGAAATTGTCACAGGTTACCCCCAATAATAAACATAAATATGCTGATGATAAAACAGGCTTTGTTAAATCTGCATTGGATAAAATAAACAATTGAAAAAGGAGGCTATGTGAAACTATTGGCATTCCTAAATTAAATAAACCTATTATCTACATAGAAACATCGATATAATCGTATCTTTTATAATGACAAAAAGAGGGGCCATAATCTATGGCTCCTCTTTTTACGGCTTCACATCTAAATTTTGTAAAAATAACGTTGCTGTCACATATCGTTTCGCTAACATTTGTACATATGCGGTATGTACAGATAGTGTAGCGATAATAATAGCGTTACGAATTGCTTCGCGTTGTTCGTTATTTATTTGATCGAACTTGCTTGCGATTTTATCCGCTTTTTCTTTTACAATATTTTCAATCGTATGAATTGTATCTGTAGCATTTAGTTGTATGCAATTCCCTTGATTTAGTTCTTCAAATAAAGAGGAGTAAGCACCATATAAATGAACAGGATTAATTAAATCGTCACTACGATCGGCCGGGTCGTTTACGATGAGTCGTAATAGTTTACGAATAGATTCAAAATCAAGTGCCGTTTTTAAATCTTCAACAATAAATAGTAAGGCTGCTTGTTCGATTGAGTATTTCTTCCCTTTTTGAGGGGAGCCAATCATTTCTTTTATATCTCGTTTCACCCAGTTTTGCATAGCAGTTACAGAGAAACTCGTGTTTTCAATCTGATTACCAAGCGCAACTATTTCATTTAAAGAAAAACCAACATCTGTATCATCGATTTTAATTAATTTTTCAAAAATAGGTGAAAGTGCGGTTGTAATAAAAGCTGTAACGCTTTGTCCGCTTTCAATATCTTTTTTATGTGACTTTGCCCAAGCTTCTTGTAAAATGCTAAGAGGCTTTTTCGGATTCCATCCTCTAAGTGATAGAAGGAGCGTTGCCATTTCGTTTCGTGTGAGATGAAATGTTTCCATCTTTTCACCTCCAAAATTATAAAAAGTTCTTATGAACTTATAATATGTTTTGTTTCATTTAAAGTCAATTCTGTTTTGCTTAATTTTTCCTATGTCATAAATTTGTCGTAAGTAAATAATACTTGCATATTTCGACAAAAGTTCATATAATAAGTTCATAAGAACCTTTAAAAAGTTTTTAAAATAAATCTATCATTCTTATTTTAAAAGAAAGGTAGATTTCACATATATCTATATAAAAGGAGAATGGATATAATATGTTGAAAAAATTTGTAGCAGTAATGACAGCATTCATGGTTATCTTTGGAGCTAGTAGCTTTATGTTCGTAAATCACGCGGAAGCGAAAAGTTACAAATCTGGTAAGAAATCATATACACCAAGTTCTGGTCAAAATTCAAAAGTTGATTTAAACAAAAAAGATTCTAATGTAAATTCACAAAAAACGACAACAGATTCAAAAACAAAAGCAACAAACACAGCACCAAAAAGTAATAAAGGTGGCTTTATGAAAGGCTTATTACTAGGTGGTCTTGGTGGTTTACTAATGGGTAGCTTATTTGCAAATATGGGAGCTCTTGGTTCTGTATTAGCGTTTATGGTAAATATGTTAGTAATGGCTGGTATCGTAATGTTAGCAGTTCGTGCATTTAAATACTTCAAAGATCAACGTAAGAAGAAGGCAGATGAAGTAGCATGGAAACAATAAAAATTTCTGAACAAGAGCTTATAAATGCACTTTGTGTATATATCGCTGAAAAAAGACAAGTTGGTCCAGAAGAAGTTGCAGTTGAACTAATGTATGATGATGACTACGGTTTCTCTGCAGAAGTAGAGGTAAATGGTCGCCAGCAAATTTTAATTCAAGCAAACTTAATCGAAGCGCTACGCTTACTACTTGATCGAGAATACAACGTCAATTCATTTGCTGCAAGATTGCAACTTGAATTAGATGATGAAGAAGGCATTTACGCATTAGCGAAATTTAATAACTCAGAAGAGTAGTGAAAAGAGCTGTTGAGAGTAATCTCAGCAGCTCTTTTTAGTATGTGCATATACAGAAGAATAATCACGCCAAATTTCATTCATCTTCCGTCTGCCAACATCAATCATGGGATTAAATTGAATTGCTGCTTTTTGACGAACAGAGTGAACGTTTTGCATTGCTTGGTGTAATTGTTGCTCGATTACGTCACGTTTCTCACTTGCATGTTTAGCAATAGATAGACCTGCAACCTTTCCTTGCGCCATTGCGATTTTACCACTTTCAATTCCAGTAATATTGCCAGCTACAAATAAACCAGGAAGGGGGGTTTCCATTTCTTCTGAATGAAGTGGAACATGTCCGCCTAATTCTGGAATGTAATGGAAAGGGCATCCCGCTACAGCGGCAAGCTCAGCAAGAGGATACAAACCTCCGGCAATACAAACGAAGTCAGCCTCATATATCTTTTCTGAGCCATTAATAACATTTCCGTTAGAATCAATATTAGCTACACGCACACCTTCAACTTGATCTGTACCGATAATTTCAAGTGCAGCTTTCCGGAGATGAAGTGGTGTCCCGTTTATTTTCATTCCGTTATTTGGATAGAAGGTTAATCCAGCTTTTCGAATCCAATCATATTTCATAAAACGGCTACCTATACGCAAAAAAGCAGAAGGAGCGAGGTGTGCCGCATTTAAAAGAGAGTTTAAAACTTCTTCCGGTTCACCAGCTTTTTGGCTTAACTCACTTTTTTCAGGAAGTACAATATGATCCACATTAATTCCAGCTAACTGTAGTTCATTTAAAATAGCGAATGACAAAATGTTAGCGC
The DNA here is from genome assembly GCF_016483685.1 of Bacillus cereus group sp. N8. NCBI lineage: Bacteria > Bacillati > Bacillota > Bacilli > Caryophanales > Bacillaceae > Bacillus > Bacillus cereus group sp. N8. Next base: position 88,632 of record NZ_JAEHBK010000010.1, read on the forward strand.
CAATAATGATTCCTTTTTTTCCAACTTGCACGCGATGAACATTTGTCATAACTTGAGCTGCTCCAATTGACATAACCCCTGGAAGTGTCCAGCCAGGAAGGGGAATAGAATACTCAGCAGCCCCAGTAGCAATGAGTACGAACGGTGCTTCTAATGTACCGATATTTGTATGTATGAGCCAAGAGTTCTCATCTTTTTCTAAATTAAAGACAGAAACACCGCACCGAATATCGACTAAAAGTGATTTTGCTTCTTCGTGAAGGCGTTTGGATTCTTCTATGCCGTTCCACCATTCTCCAGTAGGCTCTTGATGCAATTGTCCTAACAATCTTCCGCCAGGCTTCATAAATTCATCAATAACAAGTACGTTAAGTCCAAAATGGGCACAAGAGATAGACGCTGATAATCCTGCTGGTCCTGCGCCAATAATAATTACATCTATCATTGCTTTTTCACCATCTCTCTCACGATATTTGGATGCTGTTTTCCGCTTTCAACAACCATATTGTCTTCTACAACAGTTAAGCACGCTCTTACGTTCGTTTGATTATTTACTGTCACGCGGCATTCTGAACAATGTCCGATATTACAATAAATACCTCGTGGTGTCCCGCTATCTTCATGGACCCTTAAAGTTCGTATTCCGTTTGCTAACAGGGCAGCAGCTATACTTTCGTGTTCATAAGCTTCGTATTGTTGACCGTTAAATTGAAATGTGATGCGTTCACTATTATTTAAACTACCTAAAATAGGGTGATCTGTAATTCTACTCATTTACTTTCACCTACCGCTCCAAAAGTAACCGCGCGCACGGGTGGTTGATATTTTAAAGGTATTTCATTAGGAGTTATGTCAGGGTTTGCATTTTCAATCATTCGATCTATCATCATTCTACATGTGCGGCCACCGCAAAATCCCATGCCAGCACGTGTTCTTAGTTTTAATTCTCTTGCCGAGCATTTATATTCAGCAATTGTCGATTGAAGTTGTCCGTATGTAACTTCTTCACAACGACAAACAATTAAGTTCTCTTTATTCGTCATATGTACTCCTCCTCTAGTTCGGTTTACATAAATTATTATGCAAAAACTATGCCAATATAGAGGGGGAGGGGGGTATCTCGCTATTTGCCGGGCAGTAAGACTCCACCTCAAAATTCAGTGAAAGCAAAGAAGTTAGGTGGGGGTCGGGCTGCCCGTAAAAGCCCGATTGGTGAGGGCTGATAATCAAGTGGGGATGAACAAAACCCCCACTGATTAAAGTTTCACTTTATTGTAACCCCAGCCTTTTTAAACGGTTATATAAAGTGGCCCTCGTTACGCCAAGTTGTTTCGCACATTCTAATTTATTACCATCCAAAATGCGTAAAGCTCTTTCAATTACCTTCTTCTCGTGCTCATCCATTTCTTCTTGTAAAGAAAGAATCGTATTATTGTTGCTGAGTAATAGGGATTGAGCTGTATGATTGTCTAAAGTTTCATTTGTATGAAATGGTAAATATTCTTGTTTAATAATGCCGTCTGTCGCAAATACGACGAGTCTTTCAACTACGTTTCGGAGCTCGCGAATATTACCAGGCCAATTGTAATGAAGTAGTTCATGCATAATATTTGAAGGTAAGTCTCGAATTGGTCTGTTATAGTTTATTGAAAAATCATTTAAGAATGAGTATGTTAATTCAATAATGTCCTCGCGTCTTTCACGTAGTGGTGGAATATGCAAGCTAACTACATTTAAGCGATAGTATAAATCTTCTCGGAAAGTTCCTTTTCTCATTTCTTCTTGTAAATCACGATTTGTAGCAGCGATAATACGGAAATCAATATTTATTTCTTTCTCTCCACCAACTCGGTAATACTTTCTTTCTTGCAATACACGTAAAAGTTTCACTTGCATATCGAGAGGCATTTCACCTATTTCATCAAGGAACAAAGTACCACCTTGAGCGAGCTCTATTTTACCTTTTTTTCCTTTACTATTCGCTCCAGAAAACGCCCCACGTTCGTATCCGAATAATTCACTTTCAAATAACGCTTCTGGAATTGCGCCGCAGTTAATTGAAATGAAAGGCGCCTTTGCTGCCTCACTTGCTTCATGTATTGCTTTCGCAAATACTTCTTTTCCGACACCGCTTTCGCCGAGTATTAAAACGGTTGATTTCACTGAACAGACCTTTCTAGCTAATTGAATAGTCCTTTGTATAACAGGGCTTTTTCCATTCATCGCAAGGAAAGGATCCGATGTATCTTTATATTTTGCTACTTCTTGCTCTAACCGGTGCATTTCATGTGACATATTAAATAGTTTTTCATTCAATACAACTTGATTTGTAACATCTGTTTCTGAAACGACTGCTCCTATAATTTCATCGTTACAGTAAACTGGGTTTGAATTTATTAATACGAACAAATCAGGACGAGGCTGATGGAATTGAGCGATTATACTTTTTCCGTCATGTAATGATTGTAAAATTTCTAAATCTTTATAATCAAAAAAACGAGTGATTGCTTGTCCGATAATTTCATTATGGTTGACTGAAAAAATCTTTTCGGCGCCATCCGTCCAAGTACGGACGTATTCTTTATCATCGATGACTGTAACAGAAGAATCAGTTGTTTGAATAACAGTATTATAAAAAGCTTGTAGTTCATTGTAATACTTATAAAGAAAAGGAATCGTTTGCTGAGCAGTTATACAGCATATAGGTTCTTGAGTTTCGCTTATAATAACGACCGCTGAATAGCTAGAAAAGGCTTCGATTAAAGCATTGAAAGAGTCATTTTCATATATAACTGCACAACTCCATTTTTCAGTAGATGAATGGATGTAATAAAATTTGTCACCTACCTGTTTCATGTACTTAAATATACTTGTACGATCGATTGATAAAATTTTTATAAACTCTTTTATTGTTGGAAATGAAAATGTCATAATGTCCTCCTATTATGTATAAAAATTTAGACAGTGATAAAAAAATAATACACCTATTTACGATAAATTTAAAATATTTTTACAAATAAAAATTATTTCATATAAATAGTTCTGCCTGTAGAGTTGGCACACCAATTGCATAAATAGAAAGTGAGAGATTTAGGAGAAAGGAGGGTGCTATGTGAGACACTGTGACGTTTTAATAATAGGCGGTGGTATTATAGGCTGTTCTATCGCGTATTACACATCAAAATACGGAAGAGACGTAACAATCATTGAAAAAGGAGAATTTGTCAGTGGGACGTCTTCACGGTGTGATGGGAACATTTTGGCTATCGATAAAGACCCAGGGTTTGATAGTCAAATGTCGTTAGTAAGTCAAAGATTAGTAACTGAATTAAGTGAAGAATTGGAGCACTCATTTGAATATAGGGCGCCAGGAAGTATTCTCGTTTGTGAATCAGACGAAGAGATGGAGGCAGCGCAGCAATGGGTGAATCGTCAAAAAGATGCTGGGTTACCGTTTCGAATGCTTGATCGGCAAGATATAAGAGAGGAATCACCATTTTTTGCGGATGATTTATTGGGTGGTTTAGAATGCGCAACTGATTCTACTGTAAATCCATATCTCCTTGCATTTTCACTTCTAGCAGAGTCGAAAAAATTGGGTGCGAAAGCTTTTAATCATACAGAAGTAAAAGAAATGAAAAGAGATATAGACGGCTCCTTTATTGTAGAAACGACAAATGGGACGTTTACTGCGAAGCAAGTTGTGAACGCAGCCGGTGTGTGGGCTCCTAAAATCGGGCAGATGTTAGATGTAAACATCCCAATCGAACCGAGAAAAGGGCATATTATTGTAGCCTCAAGGCAACAGCACGTAGGTTGCCGTAAAGTAATGGAATTTGGTTATTTGATTTCTAAATTTGGTGGAAAACGAAAAGTGGATGCTTTAACTGAAAAATATGGGGTAGCTCTTGTGTTTGAGCCAACAGAAAGTCAAAATTTTTTAATTGGTAGTAGTAGAGAATTTGTAGGGTTTCATACGAGGATAAATAACGAGGTTATTAAATGTATTGCAAATAGAGCAATTCGTTTTTATCCGAAAATGGCAGATATGATGGTGATTCGTTCATATGCTGGATTACGCCCGTGGACAGAAGATCATTTGCCAATCATTTCAGGAGTGGAACATATTCCGAACTACTTTATAGCAGCAGGACATGAAGGCGATGGAATTAGTCTTGCGGCAGTTACTGGGAAAGTGATTGAGGAGTTATTAAATGAAAAAGAAACAATCATTCCTATTGAACCACTTCGTTTGAGTCGTTTTACAGAAAGGGTGTTAAACGGATGAGGTCACAGAAAGTCTTTACGACGATTGATACACATACGGGCGGAAATCCAACGAGGACATTAATTAGCGGACTTCCTAAGTTAATTGGAGAGACGATGGCAGAGAAGATGTTACATATGAAAAAGGAGTATGACTGGATTCGCAAATTGTTAATGAATGAGCCACGTGGTCATGATGTAATGTCAGGAGCACTATTAACAGATCCGTGTCATCCTGAAGCTGATATAGGTGTTATATACATAGAGACAGGTGGATATTTACCGATGTGTGGCCACGATACAATCGGTGTATGTACAGCTTTAGTTGAATCAGGTTTAATTTCAGTAGTTGAACCGGTTACTTCTTTAAAGCTAGATACGCCAGCTGGCTTAGTTGAAGTAGATATTACTGTTCAAAATGGTAAGGCGAAAGAAGTCTCCTTCTGTAACATACCTGCTTTTTTACTGAAAAATATTTCTGTACACGTCGATGGAATTGGAACTGTAGAGGCTGAAATTGCGTATGGAGGAAATTTTTATGCCATTATCGATGCGAAGTCAGTAGGACTAGAGTTAGTACCAGAAAACGCATCTACAATCATTGATAAGGCGATTCATATTCGAAACACAATTAATGAGAAGTTTGAAATCATTCATCCAGAGTATTCGTTTATAAGAGGATTAACACATATTGAATTTTATACAGACCCTACTCATGAAAGTGCACATGTGAAAAATACAGTTGTTGTTCCGCCGGGAGGAATAGATCGATCTCCATGTGGTACAGGAACATCAGCGAAGTTAGCTGTATTATACGCTCATAAAAAAATCGACATCGATGAAGAATTCGTTCATGAGAGTATTGTAGGTTCACTATTTAAAGGGTGTGTTATGAATACGACATATGTAGAAAACATTGAAGCTGTAGTAACGAAAATTACGGGATCAGCTTGGCTTATGGGAATGCATAGATTTTTTTACAATGAAAAGGATCCGCTTAAAGAAGGCTTTTTGCTAATTCCGCCGATGGAGCATGAAACGGAGGATGTAAAATGAACATTCAAAAAATGTATACAGCAGTAGATGTGCACGTAGCTGGCGAAGCATTTCGTGTAATAAAGGACGTACCATGCAAATACTACTACAGTTTAGAACATTTAAATGAACAATTTTCAGGCGAATTAGCAGAAGAAATGCAGCTTTTATTAAATGAACCACGTGGTTTTATTGGGTTAAATGGATGTATTGTCGTTCCTTCTATTCATAAGGAAGTTGATGCAGCTGTATTATTTTTTAATCATGAAGGATCTATTCCTCTTCATTATGGAGGTATTGTTGCGGTAATAACGATGTTACTAGAAAGTGGATATTTAAAAAAGAGAGAGTCTAATCAATACAAAATTGAAACACTATCTGGAATATTTTCAGTCCATGCCTATGTAGAGAATGATGAAGTTATTTCGGTGTCGTTTGAAAGTAAACTATGTTATATGATTGAGAAAAATTTAAAGGTTGGTAATATAAGTTACTCTCTCGTACAGGCAGATAAAGTATATGCAGTTGTAGAAAAGGATACGTATTCGCCAGAAATCAGTATTGAAAACATCTCTAAATTAAAAAAATGGGGTGAAGCTACACTTCAAGCTATACAAAAACAGTCATTAATAAAAAGACTTATTTTAGTAGATTCTATGCAAAAAGAAAAGAACCATATAAAGTCGATTACATTTCATGAAGATAACTTTATAGTGCGTTCACCAGGTTTTGTTTCTACTATTGTGTCTTATGTTCATGCTTTATTTAAAAATGAATATATAGCGGATAAAGCTATTAAAAATGAAAGTATTTTTAATAGCTTTATAACAGTGGAACAAGTGAAGAAAGAAGAGCTAGGATACATTTTCCGTTTTGAAAGTAGAGGGTTTATTACAGGCATGCAGACGTTTCTATTAGATCCTACAGATCCGTTTCCAACAGGATTTCTATTAAAATAAAATGTTAAAGGGAGAGATAAAGATGCAAAATATTAAAGGGGCATTTCCAGTATTAATAACACCAATGGATGAGTTTCAAGAGATTGATTGGAAAGGTGTAAAGCAAAACGTAAACTACTTTATTGAGAAAAAAGTAGCTGGAATTATTATTAATGGAAGTACGGGAGAATTTGTTAGTTTATCAAAAGAAGAACGATTTAACATGGTAGAAACAGTATTAAAAGAAGTTGATGGCCGTATTCCAGTCATTGTTGGAACTGCTGCGGAGACGACGAAAGAAACGATTGAATATACGAAACATGCAGAAGCGCACGGAGCGGATTGTGCATTAATTATAAACTCTTACTATTGTAAACCGAAGGAAGAGGAAATCTATTTTCATTTTAAAGAAATCTCAAACGCTGTAAATATACCAATAATGTTATACAATAACCCATTTACTTCTGGTGTTGATATGAGTACAGAGCTAATGCTCCGTATTGGAAAAGAGTGTGAAAATGTTACACATATTAAAGAATCTAGCGGAGATATTCGAAAAGCGAGAGATTTAGTAAGACAAGGCGAAGGTGCTTTTCAAGTTTTCTGTGGGTCTGAAGATTTAGTTATGGAATCTTATTTAGTTGGTGCAACGGGATGGGTTTCAGTGGCTGGAAATATCGTTCCAGGTCTCGTTACGAAAATGTATGAGCATTTTCAAAATGGTGAACTAGAAAAAGCATGGGAAATAAACGATGCTATTTTACCTCTTTGTGAGTTTCTTGAAGGGTCTGGGAAATATGTACAAATCGTTAAACGATCAATGGAATTACACGGGCAAGTCGGAGGACCTTCTCGTTATCCGAGATTAGGATTAACTGAAGAAGAAGATCAAAAGCTTCAAACGATATTATCCGAAATCGCAGCTCATGCAGCTGTTTAAATAGGGAGGCGTGTATATATGTTAACGACAAACATTGAGCTGAAACCAAAAGTGAAAGCGTTTTTAAATGAAGAAATTAAAATGTTTATTAATGGCGAATTTGTTCCTTCTATTAGTGGGAAGACATTTGAAACATACAATCCAGCGACAGAAGACGTTCTAGCGGTCGTATGTGAAGCACAAGAAGAAGATGTTGATATTGCAGTAAAAGCGGCAAGATTTGCTTTTGAATCAGGCCCTTGGGCGGAAATGACTACTGCTGAAAGAGCGCATCTTATTTATAAATTAGCAGACTTAATTGAAGAACATAGAGAAGAATTAGCACAGCTTGAGGCTTTAGATAATGGGAAGCCATATCAAGTAGCACTTGATGATGATATTTCAGCGACTGTAGAAAATTATCGTTATTACGCGGGATGGGCTACAAAAATTATCGGGCAAACCATTCCAATTTCAAAAGATTATTTAAATTACACACGCCATGAACCAGTTGGTGTTGTTGGTCAAATTATTCCGTGGAATTTTCCGCTCGTTATGTCTTCTTGGAAAATGGGTGCCGCTCTTGCGACAGGTTGTACCATTGTACTAAAACCTGCAGAGCAAACGCCTTTATCTTTATTATATACAGCGAAGCTATTTAAAGAAGCTGGTTTTCCAAGTGGTGTCGTAAACTTTGTACCAGGTTTTGGCCAAGGAGCAGGAGCTGCAATTGTAAACCATCATGATATTGATAAAGTAGCTTTCACAGGTTCCACAGTTACAGGGAAATATATTATGCGTCAATCTGCAGAAACAATTAAACATGTAACTTTAGAACTTGGTGGTAAGTCACCAAATATCATTTTAGAAGATGCTGATTTAGAAGAAGCGATTAACGGTGCATTCCAGGGCATTATGTATAATCATGGTCAAAATTGTAGTGCAGGATCCCGTGTATTTGTTCATCGGAAGCATTATGAAACTGTAGTAGAAGAGCTTGTAAAAAGGGCAAATAATATTAAACTTGGAGGCGGGATGGAAACAGATACAGAAATGGGTCCACTCGTATCTAAAAAACAACAAGAGCGTGTGCTAAATTACATTGCACAAGGAAGAGCTGAAGGTGCTACTGTTGCAGCTGGTGGTGAACGTGCATTTGAAAAAGGTTATTTTGTTCAGCCGACAGTATTCACAAATGTTACTGATGATATGACAATTGTTAAGGAAGAAATCTTTGGACCAGTTGTCGTTGTACTTCCATTTGATTCGACAGAAGAAGTAATTGAAAGAGCAAATCGCTCTTCATATGGGCTTGCTGCTGGGGTATGGACACAAAATATTAAAACTGGACATCAAGTTGCTAATAGATTAAAGGCAGGAACAGTGTGGATTAATGATTATAACTTAGAAAATGCAGCTGCACCATTTGGTGGATATAAACAATCAGGTATTGGACGTGAGTTAGGTTCATATGCACTTGATAATTATACAGAAGTGAAAAGTGTTTGGGTAAATATAAAGTGAAACTCTATTCAGTGAGTAGCTTTACTGCTCGCAAATAGCGGGATAATAAAATGATGAAATATAGTAAGAGATGCGGACAACTGGAAGGCATGAAAAAGGTTGTCCGTTTTCTTATATATAAAATTGCTTTTTCAAAAGAATTATAAGGGGGATTTGGATGGAGCAGTTAGTAGAATGGTTAGTAGGGCAAGTATGGAGTATTGGTTTAGTTGTTTTCGCATTAGGAGCAGGAGTGTATTTTACAATTGCCACTCGTTTTTTACAAATTCGTTATTTTAAAGAGATGATTAAACTATTATTTGAAGGGAAGAGCTCGGAGACGGGAATATCATCCTTCCAAGCGTTTTGTTTAGCCTTATCAGGTAGGGTTGGAATAGGTAATATCGCAGGGGTAGCGACAGCTATCGCTTTTGGCGGGCCTGGAGCTGTATTTTGGATGTGGGTAATGGCTTTGTTAGGGGCAGCTAGTGCGTTCGTTGAATCAACATTATCTCAAGTGTATAAGAGTAAAGTAGGGAATGAATATCGCGGCGGTACACCATATTTTATTGAAAAAGGTTTAAAAATGAAATGGTTTGCAGTTATTGTAGCGGTCGTTGTAACACTTTCATATGGCGTTTTATTACCAGGTATTCAATCTAGTAGTATCGCAGTTGGGTTTGAAAATTCTAATGGTATTAGCAAATATATAACTGGTATATTATTAGTCGTATTATTAGCAGCTATCATTTTTGGTGGCGTAAAGAGAATTGCGGGCGTTTCACAAATGCTTGTTCCTTTTATGGCAATTGGTTATGTAATTGTTACATGTATCATTTTAATTGCGAATATAACGGAAATTCCAAGTATGTTTGCTTTAATTTTCTCAAGTGCTTTTGGTGTAAATGAAATGTTTGGCGGCATCGTCGGCGCAGCTATTGCATGGGGAGTAAAGCGTGCTGTATTTTCAAACGTCGCTGGTGTTGGGGAAGCGACGTATAGCTCAGCTGCTGCTGAAGTATCGCACCCTGCAAAACAAGGGTTAGTTCAAGCATTTTCTGTATATATCGATACAATTGTAGTATGTACTGCGACAGCGCTTATGATTTTAATAACAGGTATGTACAATGTTATACCTGAAGGGAAAAGCGCTATTGTACAGAATATAGGAAATGTGGAAGCAGGTCCAATTTATACACAACAAGCAGTTGAAACTGTTATGACAGGATTTGGTCCAATATTTATTTCAATCGCAATATTCTTCTTCGCATTTACAACTTTACTCGCGTACTACTATATCGCTGAAACGACGCTTACTTATTTAGATCGTGACCTCAAATATAGCTGGTTAAAACCAGTATTAAAAATTGGATTTTTAATTATGGTATACATCGGTAGTGTAGAATCAGCTTCGTTTTTATGGAATCTCGGAGATTTAGGAATTGGTAGTATGGCATGGTTAAACCTTATAGCAATCCTATTATTAAGTAAAACGGCATTAAAAGTGTTAAAAGATTATGAAACGCAGAAAAAAGAAGGGAAAGATCCAGTATTTGATCCTAAAAAAGTAGGGATTGAAGGTTTAACGATTTGGGAAGAGCGGGGTAAAGAGATTGAAAGAAAAAGTTCTAAAGAAAAAGTATCGGCGGATGATAGTGTTAAATTTTAAATATGTAAACTTCCAATATTAAAAAACTGAAAATTCAATCTTTTTATCTAGGTTATATATGGTCTTTTTTTAACCTTAAATAAAAGAATGTATCGATCTTAGTAAAGGGGTATTAGAAGTTTAATGTGTCTCAGTTGTAATTACTGGTGAACTAAAATGTGTTGAGCGCTGATTTTAATGCACGAGTGTATGGTGGAATTGAAAAATCAAAGTTATTAAAAGTGAAAAAGCTCTCCTTAAATTATGCTTGTAAGGAGAGCTTTTTATTTTAGCCTAATTTTTTTGAAAGAGTTTCAATTGTTTCATATAATCAATAGCTTTCGTTTTATTTCTTTGTGCAGAAACATACTGTGCCTCGTTTATATCTCTATAATAATTATTAAATATTTCTTCAGAAAGAATACCGTTAGATACAGCATCTTGAACTGCACAGTGTGGTTCATTAGTATGCGAACAGTTAGAGAATTTGCATTTCTTGGATATATTCGTTATATCTTCATATCCAAAATCGAAGTTACCTTCATGATTTATTAAGTCAAATCCTATTTTACTAATAATAAATCCCTCCACTTTTGAAAAAGTTTTGTAGAATCATACAGTCAAATTATTTTGTTTTTAATATTCTATATTTCCGTAAATCGATTTCTCTACATCAGGGAGAAGTGTGTATATACTCTTACCGATTAAAGATTCTAATTCATTCTTAATTGTGTAGAATCCTTTCCAATGAAAGGAGGTATGAGAGGTTGTTCCGTGTCGCAAACCAACTGAAATCAATCTTTTTTCAAGAGTAGTAAAGCCTTCCGCATCAGCGAGAGCGTCGCAAAGGGTAATTACTTTATTGTATAAGTCGTAGTCACTATGTTCATTAAGTATGTCAACCAACCGGCTTTCAATATAATCGGGAACAAGGCTCCACTCTGCCGCGATATCTAACTGCTCATTTTTGCAAGGAAATGAATGCGTCACACATATAACGGCGTTTCCTGTATACCCTAAATCATTCATATACATGTAACCATCATAGGAATGAATGATTTAGTAAAACCTTTATATCTTCCTATATCATGCAGGAGGGCAGCATTGTATGCTATATCAGCATCTAGGTCGTACTCATTATTAATAAGTTCAACAACTATCTTTTCAGTCGCAAGGGCAACATTACATGAATGTTCGAACCACGGACCTGGGTTTTGTTCATATGCCCACTGGAGTAATTCTCTTGCATATGTCCTATCTAATATATATTTCATATAGGTATCCTTTCTCTAAAAAATCATATATTTAATAATTTCATCTTAGAATTTCATTATTCCTTCTTTAAAAGTTGTTACAATGAAACAAAAGGGGGATTAGTAATGCAAAATTTAGTAATTGAAGAAATTAAGCAATTAGAAAATGATATGGAAGAGCTTTCTAAACTTTTGAAAACAGTAGTAGATGATGAGGCGTCAATTGGTTTTTTACCTCCACTGGAACAACAAGAAGCCATAAATTATTGGCAAACCGTATTAGCACCAGAAGTGATATTATATGTTGCTAAAATAAATAATGAAGTGGCAGGAAGTGTACAATTACATCTTGTTACAAAGCCTAATGGGATCCATAGGGCCGAAATTTGTAAGTTAATGACTCACCCAAACTTTAGACGGAATGGCATCGGACGTTCATTATTGAAAAAAGCAGAGGAACGAGCAAAGCAAGAAAATAGGTCTCTTTTAGTGTTAGATACTAGAGAAGGGGATCCATCGAATAGATTATACAAATCATTAGACTATCAAGAAGTTGGAAAAATACCGGAATATGCAATTTCTCCAAATGGTGAGCTGGATGCAACGGTAATTTATTATAAAATGCTTTAGTTTTTTTATTTGAAAAGAGGGATAATTTCAAATAATGTTTGATACACCCCTGTATAATAGTGTTTTTCTTTTGACCCTTTATCTTCATCTGGAATGTTTAATTTAAAGGACCAGTCTGTAGAGAGCTTTGACAGTTTTTTTAGATTTTGATTTTGAAGTCATTTGGTGAATATTAAAATGTTAATCTAAAAAATGGAGGTTGTTGTGATGTTGAAACTGTTTCAATATAACTGGCAAGTTCGTGATGATTGGTTTACATTGTGCGAAGATATGTCGGCTGAAGAACTATTAAAGAAAAGGGTTGGTGGATTTGGTAGCATCCTACATACCCTATTTCACATTGTAGATGTGGAATATATGTGGATCTTAGGTTTGCGAGGTGAACCAGTGCCTGAGGAGCCATTGTTTGAAGATTATACTAGCTTGCAAAAAGTGAAAAATCTTTCGGATCAATACCACGAGAAAGTGAAGCCATTTGTGACATCTTGGACAAATGAAATGGATTCTTGGAAACTTTCAGAAACTGATTTCAATGAAGAACCGATTAGCTCTAGAGACGCCCCAATCAGGCGCCGGGTCATTGAATGTACACACGGAGAGATAATACGTCATGTCATTGTCCATGAAATTCACCATATCGGCCAGTTATCTATATGGGCACGTGAAATAGGAAAGGAGCCTGTTTCCGCAAATCTGAGAGGAAGAGGGCTATTCGATAATTAGACTGCCTTTGCCAATTTCACATTTAATAACTTAGTGCAAGTACCACCTTTATTTTAACGAAAAGATAACTTTTGGCCATCTAAATTATTTTAGAGGGTCTTTTTTTGTGAAAACGATGAAAAATATAGAAGAAACTGCAATTATTTATAAAAAAATGTGTCTAAAATATTGTCATATTTGCTTCTTTAAGATATCCTTTTCATGAAGAGGTGGAAAACATGGAAAAAGTACTAGTTTTCGGGCATAAAAACCCAGATACAGATGCAATTTGTTCTGCGATTGCTTATGCAGAATTGAAAAAAGAATTAGGAATGAATGCTGAGCCTGTACGTTTAGGCGAAATCAGCGGTGAAACTCAATTTGCGTTAGACTATTTTAAAGTAGAAGGACCGCGTTTTGTTGAGACAGTTGCAAGCGAAGTGGACAATGTTATTTTAGTTGACCATAACGAGCGTCAACAAAGTGCTAACGATATCGAATCTGTTCGTGTGTTAGAAGTTATTGACCATCACCGTATTGCTAACTTTGAAACAAGCGATCCTATATACTACCGTTGTGAGCCAGTTGGTTGTACAGCTACAATCTTAAACAAAATGTACAAAGAAAATGGTGTTGCAATTCGTAAAGAAGTTGCAGGTTTAATGTTATCTGCAATCATTTCAGATTCTTTACTATTCAAATCTCCAACTTGCACAGAACAAGACGTAGCAGCAGCTCGCGAATTAGCAGAAATCGCTGATGTAGATGCAGATAACTACGGCTTAGAAATGTTAAAAGCTGGTGCTGACTTAAGCGAAAAAACAATGGAGCAATTAATCTCCCTTGACGCTAAAGAATTCCAAATGGGTAACGCGAAAGTTGAAATCGCACAAGTAAACGCTGTTGATACAAACGATGTTCTTGTACACCAAGCTGAACTTGAAAAAGTTATCTCTACAGTAGTAGAAGAAAAAGGTTTAGACTTATTCTTATTTGTTGTAACTGATATCTTAACTAACGATTCTGTCGGTCTTGCGATCGGTAAAGCAGCAAACGTTGTTGAGAAAGCATACAACGTATCTCTAGAAAACAACACTGCTACATTAAAAGGTGTTGTATCTCGTAAAAAACAAATCGTACCAGTATTAACAGAAGCATTCCAAGCTTAATATAATTGTGTATGGTTTAACAAAAAAAGGACAAGTAGTCAGATTGGCTACTTGTCCTTTTTATCTTTAAAAAACAGAAAATTAAAAACGGGAGGATTGTGTATGTTTAATGATTTGGAAAATAAATTACAGTCACTTTTAGAGCGGAAAATTACTTCTGTTTCAGAATTAGAGCGTTGGCTTTTAGAGGAACTGCGTGTAAACGCTGAAGTAGAAGAGGAGATAACAAGTAGTTTAATCGCCACGTATAGAGATACAAATGACAGAGATAAACGTAATTTACATATGTATAATCAAAATACAATTCAACCACTTTTAAAAAGCTACACTGCAAAATTTGACCAGAAATTTAGAGAGTGCCCGTTTTCCGACTTATTAGAGGAGCAGAAATACGGATTTATGAAAAAAGCACGATTGGTGAAGAGTAAAATGTTTAATGAAAAGAACATTTCTCTTTCCGTTAAAGAGCAAGAGCTTATTACGAAATATAGAGAAATAATGTCTAACATATTTATTAATTGGGAAGGCGAGCAAAAGACGTATGCATACATAAAAGCAAAGCTAGATAACAGGAATAGAGCTATTCGCAAAAAAGCTTGGTATGCTTTATGTGAAGCAAGAAGTGTAGTGAAAATAGAAATAGATTGTATTATGAATAATCTCGTACAATTGCGGAATGAGATAGCTTTAAATGCAGGATTTAATAATTATAGTGAATATGCTTTCAAACAAAAAAACAGAGATTATAGAATTGAAGAGTGTTATAAGCTTCATGAATCTATAGAGAAGTATGTTGTACCAATTTGGAAACAGTTAGGGAATCTTTCTAAAAGTAATCTCGGTGTAAAAACGTATCGCCCTTGGGATCTTGCTGTTTGTAATTTACAAAAAACGCCATTTGAAAATCCCATTGATTTATTGGATGGGGTGGAAGAAATGTTTCAGAAGACAGACTTATATTTTTATGAGGAATTTATCCATATAAGGAAAGCAGGATTCATTGACGTAGAAGAACGTGAAAATAAAGCACAAGGAGCTGCTTGTTTTACCTTACCTCATAGTAAAGAGGTTTTTGTGTATTCTAACTTTAGTCCTTCATTTTATGCAATTAATGCACTAGTACATGAAATGGGGCATGCATTTCATTTTTATAAACAATTTAACAATGATAGTAGCATGCAGGAAAGATATCTTCGTGAAGAGGTAGCTGAGCTTTATTCCCTCAGTCTTGAGTTGCTAGTAATGGATAAGCTTACTGTTTTTTATAAGCAAGAGGATGAATATAAAGAAGTGCAGCGCGTACAATTGTATCGTGCTTTGTCTTTATTAATGTCATCAATTGCAGGAGATGTATTCCAGCACTGGATCTATGCAAATCCAAACCATACACCAGAAGAACGTGATAAGAAATATGTTGAACTATGTAAAAGGTATCAACACTCATCAGTTAATATTGCAGGATTAGAGAATGAAATCGGTGCAATCTGGTTAGAGTCATTTCACTTTGTCCAGTTTCCTTTTTATAAAATTGAATATGCAATTTCGCAAATAGGAGCAATGCAATTGTTTCAAATTTACCGGGAAGATCCAGAAAAAGCGATTGCTTTCTTTAAAGAGGGAGCTAGTTCAGATTGGAATTTACCTATACAAGTAATATATGAAAATACAGGTGTTACGTTTGACTTTTCGGAAGAAAGGATAGAAAGTACTGCCAGGGCTATTTTGGAACTGATTAATGAATTAAAATAAGGATAGTGTTTAGCTATCCTTATAACCGTTTATTCTTAAGACTTTTTCTTGTTTATATAAAATGTAATAATAGCAGTAATAATGAAAATAGGTATTGCGTACGCTTGCCCAACAAAGAATTTCCAACCTATAGTATTATAGCCGTCAGATGCTGGAAGGATAATCGCGATGATACAAACGATAATATAAGCTAATAATGCTGGGAGTATATTTTTCATACGTATTCACCTCCTTGTTATACTATATTTATATATTGTACTATTGAATAGTGGTTAGAAGATTTATTGTACTTAATTTTACGAAATCTTCACAAACACACTAAAGGATGGGGTGTATGCATGCTTCATGAAAGTAACTTTAGTACGGTGTTTTTATGTAATAATATAAATGCTTAATCAACTGCTCTAAAGTAAACTCAACCAAATATAGGGAATAATGTAATTTTATCTTTCGAGATTATTATATAGTATTCTTTAAAAAAATGTACTGAAAAATTTTATATTTCATAAGAAAGTTAGAAGCGAGGTAAGAAATAACGATGAAAAGGTTATGCATAATTCCATGTGGAAAGAAGAAAATTTGGGATAAGTACCCAGATCACAGAGAGGCAGAGGCAAAAGACGTATATATTAGTCCATTCGGAAAAGCATGTCAGGCGTATGCAACTGAGTTTTTCGAGAATTGGGTTATATTATCTGCAAAGCATGGTTTTTTAAGACCAAATGATATTGTAAAGGAAAACTATGATCTTGCATTTGACTCAAAGAGTAATGAGATTATTAACATAGAACAATTAAAACAACAGATGATTGATAAAGGCTTACTTCAGTTTGATGAAATAGTATTACTTGCAGGGAAGAAGCATAAAAAAGTTGTGACGAAGCTATATCCAGAAGAAATCATTACATATCCGTTAGAAGGATGTAGAGGGATTGGGTATATGTTGCAGAGGTTGAAGGGTGCTGTGGAAGGGCAGCAGGAAATATAGTCATATTAGTACTTGATTCAAATTACATCACATTTATACACTTTAAATAGACTATTAAACAAGCCTTTTTACCCTTTTAAACATAGAATATGATGAATTCTATTTTATATTAGGGGGGAATCATATTCATGTGTAATAATTGTCGGTGTAGACGCAGAGATTGTAATAGATTTTGGGATGATTTAATGTTTGGAAGATGTAGACGCAGAGAATGTGATGATTGTCGTTGCAATCGTAAACGTCATTGTGATTGTGATGATTGCCGTTGCAATCGTAAACGTGACGATGATGATGATAAATGCCGTAAGTGGTAATTTTCTTTGAAAGAGTACTTTGAAGTAAAGTACTCTTTTTTTGTATGAACCTTTTAAATTCCATTTTGAACAGATTTCTTTTCAATTTCCCATGAATCTTGCTTTTTAATTTTTAGAGCTACATTCGTACCATTAGATTTTGTATAAAAGATATACCCGTGGTTGGACTTAACGTAAGTTGAAGGTTCACCTGTGCAATCTTTAGAACAAGATGTGTTGATAAGTTCAATTAAGGATAGTTCGCTAGGATCGGTTTTACTAGCATCTATAAGTGTATCAAGGTTCGTTTTGCGAAAGCCTTGTAAGTTTACATGGAAATTCTTTTCTATTTCTCCAGTAACGCTAGTATTCATTACTTCAACTGAAGTTTTCTTTTCGAAAAGAAAACCATTTCCATAAAGGAATTTTGTATATCCAAGCCATGCGATTAAAAATAGTATAAAAAACATACCAGTTGTTTTAAGTTTTCGGAGCCGTTTACTTACGATTGATTCTGAATATTTCATTCAGCCTAATCCTCCAATGTTTTTATTTTAAAGTATGCTTGGGTATATATATTTAGAAGGAGATGAAAGTTAGAGAGTTACTGATTCAAAAAAAGAAAGCATCTGAAGTTAGGTGCTTTCTTTTTGAATACTGTCCGCTATCTGTTAGTTACTTGTTTCATAAGAGGTCTTATTTCTTTAACAGGTGGTTTTTTATCATAGGCATCAACGTAAGAAAAGTAATAATTTAAGTTTCTGAGAAGTCCTTTTCCTATTTTAGCGTTTAAGAAGGGGAATACTTGTCCAGTATAATCATCGAGAGATTTACAGTAGTATTTTTCGTCTAAATATATACTGTATTTACATGTTAGTTCTACTAATGAGTTTCCTTCATCATCAAATACTTCTTTAGAATCAATAATGTCTATTAATGCGAATTTTTCATTCAGATAAACTTTTTTCTTTTTCTCATGCTTATTTGTGAGAATAAATACGAGACCAATTGCGTTAATCAAACTATTTCCTCCTATAAAAAACGGATATTAATAAAATATATCGATATACGTTAAATGTAAAGAGGAGTGGTGAAATATCATTGATAGAAAACTAAATAAGCCGATTTGTTTTTTCAAATCGGCTTATTTTTATTGAAATACTTGCGGAAATTGTTTTACGATTGCGTTTGTTATCATGTCGGCCATTTCTAATGCTTCTTTTTCAATTTTATCGTAAAGTTTTACTCCTGCTTCATAATCTTTATTTAGGAAGGCAAGTGCTTCCGCTTTCGTTAGTGCTAAATGTTCATAAAACATTTTTCTGAATTCTTCTTTATCTATATATGGGTTGATACTGTTAAGAAATTCAGTAATTTCATCACCATTAGCGTACCATTTCTTCTCTATAGCGGCTGCTGCGTTTTGATCACCAGCTTTTGCTGCTTTCACAAGATCGGCTGCAATTACTAAATGATCTTTAATTAATGCACTATATTTCTTTACTGCATTCTCGCCATAGAAGGGCTCAAGTGATAGTCCCATATGTGTTGCGTTTTGTAAAAGCCGTCCAACAGTAACATTAACATCTGGTAAATTAAATACAATACTTATAATAGCTAATCTCGTCCAAGCGACGTGTTGTTCCCATAAAGAACGCATATACCCTTTTAAAAAATTCTCGTTTTTACTAATTCGGTAGTTACGTACGGATGAATCATAGTTTACATAAGGGTTATGATAGGGGGAGTAATACGATTGCCAATAAGAATACATAAATAGTAACACTCCTTTGAACATGTATAACTCAAAGTATGATAAAGATTTATTTTTAGTTACGTGTCCTAGATTATTTTCAGGGAATTTGAAATGGAGAAATTCAATGAATAATGTTGTGGTATATATGAATAAATTGAATATAAAGTAAAAGAGGCTCTGCAAGGGAAGTTGCAGAGCCTCAAAAGGGTATTGCCGAGATGTCGGACTCGACTACGTAATATTAACATAAAATTCTTTTAAAATAACCTGGTAAATGCGTCCAAATGAGAAGGGTACTTTTTAATAAAGTTAAAGGGATCTGCTTCCCGCGGCAGATCCCTTTAACTAGATAATGTTGATGAGCAAAAACTCATCTGGAGTATTTTCATAGTAACAAATGAAATTCACTTTGTGTATTGAGAAAAAAATGAATTACTTGTATGAATGTAAAGGATTTATATTTTGCTTTTGGGAATTATAATCATTTGTGGAGAATGGAATAGGGTTCTAAAATGGAGAAAAGACTTTTCAACCAGGCTACGATATATCGCGATATGTAAGTATAAAAAGACCTGCTAATTTAAGCAGGTCAACATAAGGGGTTTATCTAACAGATTATTATATATGGTAACAATTGTATTGTAGTAAGTCTATAAGTTTAATGTTGAGAAAATTTGTTTGAATGATATATATTTGGCACATGTATTAACGCATAAAAAGTTGAGAAAGGAAATTAAATAGTTTTTTATAAGAAAATAAAGGCTGATACTTATAAAATGATTCATATTTCCACGCATCATTATTAGAGAATTGGAGTTGTTTATTTGACGCTTTAGGTTTGTTGGAATTATTGTAACGACTCTTCATAATTTAACCTCCTCAAATTCATATGTATACGATTAGTAGTATTCTAGGAAGGTAAATTAAATGAATATTTATTTTGAAATTCTTTCTTCTTGTGTACTAGATTTGTTTTTTTTATGTTGGAAAACCTAGGAAGCAAATAGAACTCAAATACTTATAAAATTCAAAGTGGCGAGAATCAGTTTGATGATATAATGGGAATAGATGAAAGATAAAGAAAAGCAGGTGACTCTTTTTTGTTTACAAAAGCTCAAGAACTTTTAGCGTCTTATTTCGGTTATTCGTCATTCCGAAGAGGACAAGATGAAACAATTAAAAATGTATTAGATGGGAAGGATACGGTTTGTATTATGCCTACGGGCGGTGGTAAGTCAATTTGTTATCAAATTCCCGCACTAGTATTCGAAGGAACGACATTAGTTATATCACCTTTGATTTCACTTATGAAAGATCAAGTAGATACATTAATTCAAAACGGTATTTCCGCTACATATATTAATAGTTCTATTTCTATTACAGAAGCGAATCAACGAATTCAATTGGCGAAACAAGGACATTACAAATTGCTTTACGTGGCGCCTGAGCGTCTTGATTCTATGGAGTTTGTTGACCAACTTATCGATATGAAAATTCCAATGATTGCGATTGATGAGGCGCACTGTATTTCCCAGTGGGGTCATGATTTCCGTCCAAGTTATTTACATATACATCGCATATTAGATTATCTTCCAGAAAAACCGCTCGTTTTAGCTTTAACGGCAACGGCAACACCACAAGTACGTGATGATATATGTAGCACGCTTGAAATTAATCAAGAAAATACAATTATGACAACGTTCGAGCGCGAGAACTTATCATTTTCAGTAATTAAAGGACAGGATCGTAATGCGTATTTAGCAGATTATATTCGTCAAAATCAGAAGGAATCTGGGATTATATATGCAGCTACAAGAAAAGTAGTCGATCAGTTATATGAAGATCTAGGGAAAGCAGGAGTTTCGGTATCGAAATATCATGCAGGTATGAGCGATCACGATCGAAATGAACAACAAGAACTCTTTTTACGAGATGAAATCAGTGTGATGGTAGCGACATCTGCGTTCGGGATGGGGATTGATAAATCGAATATTCGTTACGTTATTCATTATCAACTTCCGAAAAATATGGAAAGTTACTATCAAGAGGCGGGACGTGCTGGTCGTGACGGGTTAGATAGTGAATGTATTTTGTTATATTCTTCTCAAGATGTACAAGTGCAACGCTTTTTAATTGATCAATCGACTGGAGAATCACGTTTTTCAAATGAACTAGAAAAATTGCAAAATATGACCGATTACTGTCATACAGAACAATGTTTACAATCATTTATTTTGCAATACTTTGGAGAAGAACCGAAGGAAGATTGCGGTCGTTGTGGTAATTGTACGGACGACCGTGAAAGTATTGATGTAACGAGAGAATCACAAATGGTTCTATCTTGTATGATCAGGACGAACCAACGATTCGGAAAACAAATGATTGCACAAGTATTAACTGGATCGAAAAATAAGAAAGTCATTGAATTTAATTTTCATACTTTGCCAACGTATGGTCTTTTATCAAACCGTAGTGTAAAAGAAGTCAGTGAGTTTATTGAGTTTTTAATTTCAGACGAGTTGATTGCAGTTGAACATGGTACATATCCGACATTAAAAGTAACGGAAAAAGGGAAAGAAGCACTACTTGGTAAAGTGAATGTTTTACGCAAAGAACGAGTAGAAACGAGACAAATTGTTCAAGACCATCCTTTATTTGAAGTGCTTCGTGAAGTGCGTAAAGAAATTGCGCAAGGAGAAGGTGTACCACCGTTTGTTATTTTCTCTGACCAAACGTTAAAAGATATGTGTGCAAAAATGCCACAAAGTGACTCCGAACTCCTAACTGTAAAAGGAATCGGAGAACACAAACTTGTGAAGTACGGGTCTCACTTCTTACAAGCAGTTCAGCACTTCATTGAGGATAATCCAAACTATGCTGAAACAATTAAGACAGAAGATGTTTTAGAGCGTAAAAAATCAGGAAAAGCTTCAGCGAATTCTCATATAGAAACGTATGAAATGTATAAACAAGGCATTGATCTAAATGAGATTGCGAAAGATAGAGGTCTATCAAGACAAACGATTGAAAACCACTTAATCCGTTGCCATGAAGATGGTATGGAAGTAGAGTGGCAAAGCTTTGTTCCAACAGAGTATGAAGCTCTTATTGAAACTGCCGTACAAAATGCAGAAGGTGGTTTGAAATCTATTAAAGAACAGCTTCCAAATGAAGTGAGTTACTTTATGATTCGTGCATATTTACAAATAAGAAAGTAGAGACATATAAAGGGGATAGGGATATATGTATCATGTTTTCGTGTATGGCACGTTAAGAAAAGAGCAAATGAATGCTCATTATATGCGAGGTGCAACATGCATCGCAGACGGAGCATGGACGTATGGCAAATTATTTGATACAAACGAAGGGTATCCCGCAATGGTTTGTTCAAACGAGGAAAAAGTATATGGGGAAGTTTATGAAGTAAATAGTGATGTTCTACAAAAATTAGATGAACTTGAAGAATATACAGGTAATGCAGAGACTGATTTATATGATCGAATTACACAAACGGTATATTTTGCTGATAAAGAAATACATGCATATGTGTATGTTGCTCAGGATAAAGAGATATTAAAGAAAATCATTGATTCTGGGGATTGGATCGTGTATCAAAAAATATAATAAAAGCAGCTAAGGATAAATTGGTAAGCAGATAATGGAATAATTCATTATCTGCTTTTTATTTTGTTTTCAGTTGAAATTCTCAAACCAATAAAGAATAAAGTGCATTTGAATATTCTGTTTAATTTGATAATATAGAAATGTAGGTGATAAATAAGGGGGATTTTTAATGGGTATCAGAAATTTAGCTTCTAACCTGTAGTAGAAAAAACTATTACAGGAGGAGAATAATAATGAACGAATTAAATGTGAAGGAATTTTACAAAAAACAATTTGAACTGTCGAATTATGATGTAAATACAGAAAGCTGGATAGAACAGGTTGCTAAAGAGGTGCAAGAACAAGTTGGATATCCGTTTCAAACGATGTTGGAACTTGGTGCAGGGAATGGTGGATTTGCACGAGCAATGTCTAAGTTACATGTGAGAATGACAACTGTTGAACTTGTATCAGAGCTGGTTTCCTTTGCAAAAGAACATTCTAGTAGTGATATTGCCATTCATTGTGGAGATTTTTATCAAATTAACTTTGAAGAAAAATTTGAGGTGGTTAGTTATTTAGATGGATTTGGTGTAGGAACAAATAATGAGCAATTGTTTCTACTAAAACGGATTAAAGATTGGATGAAGGATGATGGATGTGCACTTATTGATATTTATCAACCTTTGTATTGGAAAAAGGTTAGTGGACACGAAATGTCATTAAGTTCGGCTATGCGAAAATATGAATATGATAGTATAAATGAAAGAATGTTAGATCATTGGTGGAATCCTAATCAACCTAATGAGATTGTGACACAGTCTTTACGTTGTTATACAGTAAAAGAGATTAGTGATTTATGTGCTAAAGCAGGTTTAAGTATTGTAGGATTCTTCCCAGGCGGAGCATTTGATTTTGAAAAATTGCGATATAAAGAGCAAGCTTCACTACATGAGTGCTTATCTTATCGTATAAAAGTAAAAAAGAAATAAAGAAATAAAGAAAAGGTGGGGATTATCCCTCATACACATCAAGCTAAGTTTATGTGAGGGGAATTTCAAATTTGTAGAATCTAATAAGTAAATGCAACGAAAATAGTTGGTATACATCGTTGGTTGAGTGCGTCTGGATTCATAGAAGTATCAGTGTTTGCTTCTAATCGACTACAAGGTTGAGTTAATGAAGTATGTGCTATGTGTTTGCGTAATCAAACACATAGGGCTACTAGTTCTTGTGTACCTTATTCACTTGATTGTTAAATGAATCAAATCATTCCAAAGTATTAGGTGATATATATCATCGCGATTCTTTAGAAACTAATTTTAGTTCATCAGAAATCGATAAATTCATATTAAAAACGCTATTCTTTTTATATATTCCTATAAAAAGAATAGCGTTTTTTCGTTATATGGATACAAATTTACATTATCTTGATAATAGTAATAGGGCGAGAACCTATTATGTTTAACCAATAATAAAATGACACAATTGACAAAATATACATCGGTGTTATAATGATACATTGTTATCAAGGTAACAAAATATTGTTTTTTCACGGTAAGGATGTGGAATTATGAAACAAAATAATGAACAAGTAAATGGAAAGAATCAAAAAATTAAAGTTGAACGTGTACAAACTGGAATTAGAATGGAAAAAAGAATGGTGAAGGTTCTGAAAGCGATGGCAGAGTATCATGATATTTCACTAGGCGTTCTTCTTGAAAGAATCGTTCTACATTCTTTTGAAAATAAACCTGTGTTTAGCGATGAAAGTCTTGAAAAAGTTAAAGCTATAAAAGAAGTTTACGATATGGATTATGGGCTAGAAATAAGCCGTCAGTGGAATGATTCGGATAACTAGAATATTAATAATACCATTTAGATTATATGTAAAAGATCTATGAAATATAGAAATGAATATAAAGTATCAGGAGCGATATTAAATGAAATTTAGTACATTAACTATATTTGATAATTACCCCAATCGATTATCCCGAACACCTAGACAATTCTATAATGAGGTATTAGAGCAAGCCGTTCGGGCTGAAGAAGTGAATTTTGATGGGGTATGGTTTGCAGAACATCACTTCTCAGATTTTGGTATTAATCCTTCGCCAGCAGTTCTGCTCGCTGCGGTATCTCAAAGAACGAATAGAATTCGCCTCGGTGTGGGTGTTTCAGTACTGCCATTACACAACCCTATACGAGTTGCTGAAGATTATGCGATGGTTGATCTTTTATCAAACGGAAGATTAGATTTAGGGCTAGGTAGTGGATATGCACAGAAGGAATTTGATGGCTATAATATTTCATTGGGGGACAAAACCGAGCGTTTTAACGAGTCTCTAGAAGTGCTACGTAAGGTATGGTCAGGCAAAATTTTTTCTCATCAAGGGAACTTTTATCAATACAAAGACCTTAAACTTAATGTTCAGCCCATACAAGCTCCGTTTCCGCCTCATTGGATTGCAACCTCTAGTGAAACAGGTGTTAGTCATGTTGCTAGTATGGGAAACAATTTCATGGGGCTTGGGTTTAGTAAATCACGAGATGAATTAGCAAAGCTGATTGATACTTACAAGAATACGTATCTAAAGTCAGGACACGGTAATCCAGAAGAGCTGGAAATTCCTGTTGCATTTCATGTCCATGTCGGTGAAGCATATGCAGAGGCTGAATCCAATGCAAAAGGTCCTTATCAATTATTTATGAATACTCCGCGTGGGACGAATATTTCATATGAAGACCTTAAATGTAAATTCAACCCAGTAATAGGAAGTCCTGATGAAGTTATTAAACAAATTCAGTCCTACAGTGAAATAGGTGTTACGAATTTTATGGCAGTAATGAATTTTGGTGGATTAGAACATCATAAAGTACTTTCATCTTTAGATTTATTTGGTAAGTATGTAATTCCTGCATGTAAGTGAAAAATTGATTGTTCCCCAAAACAAAAAAATGAATGTAATTCTCATAAATAAATATAGAGAAAAAATTTCCTTTGAGGATACTTCAAAATCTTAGAGAAATGGGCAGGGTTTTTTATGCCTTTCTTTATTTCGGAAAATTCTCACTTAAACTATTGACTTTATGATTGTGTTTTTTATAGAATTATATCTCGACTGAAAAAATTGGAACGGACAGGAGGGAATCATCAAATGAGTAACATATTTGAAGAAGAATTACAGAAAATGAAAGATATTTTATGTACGATGGATGAGCAATTAGAGCAGCTTGAAAAAATCCCGGTTTATTATGGAGAAGATTTTAAAGAGCAAATTCTTGAAAGTATGAGGGAGTCTAATAGACAAAACTTACGTATTGGTGTGCAAGAGCCGTATTTTGGAAGATTAGACTTCCAGGAGGATGGCAAAGAAGATGTTATGCCGATTTACATCGGTAAAGTAGGTGTTTCAGATAAAGATACGATGAAACCGATGGTTATTGATTGGCGAGCACCTGTCGCAAGTATGTTTTATTCATTTACCGGTGGAGAAGAATTAGCGTTTTATCATTCACCAGACGGGTTAGTAGAAGGCGATGTTTATTTAAAAAGAAATATTTCCATTCGAAAAAGAGAGCTTGAACGTGTTGTCGATACATATGTGAAAGGAAATGAAGATGTATCGCATGCTGATGATTTTCTTCTATATCGATTAGGTGAGAATAAAGATAATAAATTGAAAGATATCGTTTCGACTATACAATCGGAGCAAAATGATATTATTCGTGCGGAAAGAAACTTACCATTATTAATTCAGGGGGTTGCGGGAAGCGGAAAAACAACGATTGCTTTACATCGTCTTGCTTTTTTAATTTATGAATACCGTGAACAACTAGAGGCGGAGAGAATGATTGTATTCGCTCCAAACAGTTTGTTTTTAGACTATATTTCGAGTGTACTTCCTGAATTAGGTGTAGGCAATATTAGTCAAACAACGTTTCCAGATTGGGCATTACGTACGTTAGATGGTTCGGTGAAACTAAAGCAGACAGAAGAAAAATTGAAAGAAGCTTTTTCAATTAATCGTGATGAAAAAAAGGTTATGCTCGGTAAATTGAAAGGCACACTGGAATTTAAGTCGTTTATTGAAGAGAGAATGGTTCAATTTGAAAAAGATTTATTACCGACAAAAGATTTTGAGGCGTGGGATAAAGCAGTTATTCCAGTGGAAGACGTTAAAAAATGGATGCAAGTTGAATATAAACATTATCCATTAAAGAAAAGAAGAGAACGTTTAGTCGGCCGTATGAAGCGCTGGATTGAAATTGAACTTAAAAAGTTTGGAGAAACAAACGAGAAAAAGTTACTAAAAAAAGAAGCGACAAAGAGATTGAACACATATATGAATTTTTGGCCGAAAATGAGCCCACTTTCACTGTATAGTTCAATGTTGAAGAGTAAAGAAATACTCGAAGTATTACCTGAAGAGCTTGTTCAAGAAACAGAAAAGAATTCTCGTAAAAAAGAAGTGTATGTAGAAGACTTACCAGCTTTAATTTACATACATCATCGTATAACAGGAATTGAAATCGGACAGAAGTTTCATCACGTCGTTATTGATGAAGCGCAAGATTTTTCTCCTTTCCAAGTTTATGTATTAAAAGAAATTACACTAGGTAATTCTTTCACTATATTAGGTGATTTATCTCAAGCGATTTATGATTATCAAGGAATTGAAGACTGGGGTGCTTTTAAGGAAGTATTCCAAGAAACAGGTTATTATGAACTGACGAGAAGTTATCGTTCTACAAAAGAAATTATTGAATTCGCGAATGAAATAATTAAAAATGCAGAGATTCCAGTGGGACTGGCAACACCCGTTTTTCGTAGCGGTGAAGATGTTAAGGTAATCCATACAGAAGATCAATTCACTGACATTATGAAGACTTTACAGCACTTGCAAAATGAAGATGTGAAAACAATCGCGGTAATTGGAAGAACAGACGATGAATGCCGTGTTATATATGAGAAGTTAACAAATGCAGGACTAACTGTTAACGTGATTGAAGCAGATCAAAGTAAATACGAAGGTGGTATTTCGGTAGTACCTGTATATTTAGCAAAAGGCTTAGAATTTGATGCAGTACTTCTAATCGACGTTGATGAGGAACATTACAAAAATACAAAACATGATGCGAAATTATTGTATGTCGGATGTACGAGATCGCTTCATGATTTATGGATTTTCCATAGCGGGGAAGTATCTCCGTTAATTAAGAGATAAAAATTCAAGAGGCTTTTCTAGTAATGAATAGAAAAGCCCTTTTATTTTTTTATAAAAATATATAGGAGAAATGATAATGATTACAAAAGTAATAACAAAAAGAAATTGGGAAATCGCAAAAACAACTGGAGAAATTAATGAAGAATCACTTATAGAAGAGGGATTTATTCATTGTTCATTATTTGAACAAGCTTTAAAGGTTGCTCAAAAACATTTCAATCATGAAAAAGATGTTTTATTACTTACAATAGATCCATCTCTTGTAAAAGCAGAAATAAAATATGAACTTGCTTCAAACGGTAAAGAATACCCGCATGTATATGGAGTAATCAATGTTGAGGCGATTGTAGAGGTTGTCCCATTTTCTAAAGAAAAAGGAGAGTTTATATTACCAGAGATACAAAGTTAAGCGTGTTATAGTTATTTAAGTTGGCTAGAAAAGCACAAATAATATAGTTTGTGCTTTTAATTATGTATTTTTTTAGTAAATAATCATTGTTTTTGTCACACTAATACTGTACGATACATAGTATAAAACATATACTGTATGACATATAGTAATAGAAATGAGGTGAATAAATGGATGCTTTATTAAATTCGTTAATTACTGAGCTAAGAAGAGGGACATTAACATTAGCGGTTTTAAGCCAATTAAGAACGCCGCAGTATGGATATTCACTGGTCCAATTATTGGAGAAATCGGGGATTATAATTGATCAAAGTACTTTATATCCACTACTTCGCCGATTAGAAAAGCAAGAACTAGTGACGAGTAGTTGGGATAAAACGGAGAGTAGACCTCGAAAGTATTATGTTTTAAGTGAATATGGATTAGAGATATTTCTGCAGTTGAAAAAGGAATGGATAAAGGATTCGAAAGAACTTTATAACCTATTGAAGGAGGAGGACGAGAATGAGTTTGATTGATATGTACGTCCATGAAGTTGCGAAGAGATTACCTGAAAAAAATCGTGAAGATATTACACTTGAACTACGGTCAACGATAGAGGATATGTTACCTGACGATTATAATGAGGAAGATGTAAAGAGCGCACTCGAAAAGTTGGGAAGTCCAGTTTCTTTGGCTAATGGGTATTTGGATAGACCGATGCATTTAATTGGACCACGTTATTTTGATGTATATACGACGTTATTAAAAATGATTATACCAATTGCAGCTGTTATTGCACTCATTTCGATGGTTGCAGAAAATTTTATAGGCTATAGTGGTGATCAAGCGGTATTAAATGTTATTTTACAATTGATAGGTAAAGGTATTGGGGAAATTGTCGAAGTAGGCCTCCATGTATTTTTCTGGTTGACACTTGTATTTGCTGTTATAGAAAGAACTGATAAAGAAAAGGATCCACACCCATTAACAACAAGTTTAAAAAAATGGACGCCAGATGATTTGAAAAAGATTTCGTATATCCCGAAGAAAAAGGCGATCTCAAAGTTTGAAGTTTTTGGAGGTTTAATGTGGACGGCAATATGGGCTACACTTTACTTTTATGCGAATCATCTTGTAGGTGTATATAATGGTACGGCAAATGGACTGAAGTTTGTCGCGCCAACTTTTAATCAAGATGTTTTACTTCAGTACTGGCCGATCGTTGTAATAATGATCGTTTTCGAAATCGGTATATCTCTTTATAAGTTAGTCCAAGGACAATGGACGCAAAGATTGGCAATTGGGAATGCGATTCTTCAAGTAGTCGGAACAATCATATTCATTGTAATTGTAGTAAATCCGCATTTATTTAACGAAGGATTCATTACGTATGTGGCAAATGCATTTACTATTTCTCCAGAGGAATTTAAAACATGGTTAATCGGCGGTGGAATTTTCATTTATATACTGTCTGCTGTAATAAATATATTTGATGGTTTCCGAAAAGCTAGAATTCGTATATGGAAATGAGTCTGAAATTTCTGTAAGATAAAAGTGATAAAAGGATAGTTAAAGAAGATAATCACTATGAAAGGAAGAAAACAATGATAAGGGAAGCAATGAAAAAAGATGTAACATTTATTTTAGAAATTTATAATGATGCAATACTTTATACAACAGCTGTATATGCGTATAAACCTGTAACCCTTGAAAATAGAATGGATTGGTATGAACAAAAAAAGGCTGATGGCTATCCAATTTTCGTATACGAACTAGATAATAAAGTAGTAGGATTTGCGACATTCGGTCCATTTAGGGCGTGGCCTGCTTATAAATATTCAGTTGAACATTCTGTGTATGTTCATAAAGATTATAGAAAAAATGGGATTGGGACTTCTTTAATGAAAGCATTAATCGCAATTGCTAAAGAAAGAGAATATATGACCTTAATCGCTGGAATTGACGCAGAAAATGAAAAGAGTATTGCCTTACATGAAGACTATGGATTTGTTCATGCAGGGACAATAAAAAAAGCTGGTTACAAATTTAATAAATGGCTAGACTTAGCCTTTTATCAATTGGAGTTTGATGGTCCTGAAAATCCTATAGAAGAATAGAAGTTTTTCGGGGAAAATATATGGTTTTAGGTAGCGTAGAGTAATTCTTGCTACCTTTTTCTAATTGTCATAACAAATATAACTTGTCAAAAAAGGTTTTTTATATTCCATATTGAATTATTAGAAGGTGATATAACGATGTGAAAAGAGGAATGGAAATGGAAACTGTCATTCAAAAAATGAAAGAGATACAAGCGGGTCATGTAGGAGTAACTATTTATTCTACAAAAAACGAACGTATAGTTGCTTCATATAATAGTGAAATATATATTCCTTTAGCATCGGCAGCAAAAGTAGTAATTGGATTTGTAGCAGCACAAATGGTGAAGGGAAATAAACGTAATTGGAATGATATACTTCATCATATTAAATTTCATCCACATGAAGATAGTGCACAGTTATATCCGCATCTACAAGGAAGAAGTACTTTAACACTTAGTAAAGCAGTAGAAGTGATGATAGCTTGTCACGACAGCTATATCGCTCAGTCAATTGTTATGCACTGCGGAGGATGGGATACTATCAGAGAATATGTTTCAACGAAATTTTCCAAGATTCATATACAGGAAAACCCTAAAGATGAGAAAAATATTGGAGAATTAAAACAAGTTCTTTCGCTTTTATTACATATTTTCCAAGGATATAAATCCGCACCCGAATTATGGGAACCAATTATAAGTGGAATGGTAAGACAACAAGGAGAGTATGAAGGTATACCTTATTATCATCTAGCACATATGACCGGTGGATTACCCACGGCTACAATAAATATTGGTATAATAGGAATGTTTCATGAATTTCCGTTTCTTTATGTAATTGGAGGTAAAGATTTACCTAATCGATTTCATAATAAAGAGGTTGATGAAACCGTTACAACAGCTTTGAAATACATATACAAAGCATATAGTGAAAGCATGCTAGGAGTGAGCGATTGAAACGAAACTTAAAGACTTCAACGATTATCATTTTAATTGTAACAATTATAGCTTTGGAAGTTGGCATCGCGTTATATGATCGTACATTGTCATTAGATACTATTTACTTTGCAGCGATTCTTATTTGTGTTGTATTGCTTTTTGGTACACGTGTTTCTGAAGAGAAAGAACGTACATCGAAACAGAGACGAAGAAAAACGTCTCTTATATTTTGGCCATCTATTTTAATGTTAATTACTAGTTTTGCAGTTATAAGTTATGTACGAACAGGCTATGTTTCTGTTCCTGGGATAATTGGTTTTTCGTGTTTTGTTACATATGGTGGATTTGTATTCATTAGTATTTTAAAAAGACGAAATAAAAATTAGATGCAATTTACTAAGTTGAAAGGAAGAAATATATATGAAACACATAGAGAATGGTACTCGTAACGAAGGAGAATACATTAAAAATAAAGTCATTCAATATAATATGTCCATCTTAACAGATGAAGTAAAACAGCCGATGGAACAAGTAAGCCTTGTAGTGAAAGATGAGGAAGGGAAAATCTTTGGCGGTGTAACAGGAACGATGTATTTTTATCATCTTCATATCGATTTTTTATGGGTTGATGAATCCGTTCGTCATGATGGTTATGGAAGTCAACTGATACATAAAATCGAAGATATTGCGAAGGAAAAAGGATGTAGACTCATATTACTAGATTCATTTAGTTTCCAAGCACCGGAATTTTATAAAAAGCACGGCTACCGAGAATATGGTGTCGTTGAAGATCACCCGAAAGGGCATAGTCAACACTTTTTAGAAAAGAGATTATAATAACATTATGTATACTAGATAGTGGGGGAAAGAATATGTACACGTATAAATTACAACATGAACGACCAATCTGTGCAGAGAAAATAAAGAAGCTTTACGATTCTGTCGATTGGTGGCCAGAAAGAAAAGAAATCGATATTGAAAAAATGTTAAAGAATAGCATAGCAATTGGAGTATGGGAAGAAAATGAATTAATTGGATTTGCTAGAGTCGTTTCAGACGGTGTTTTTCGAGCGTACATAGAAGATGTTGTCGTACATGAAAGTGTAAGAAATAAAGGTATTGGAGAGAATATGCTTACAATGTTACTGGAAGAGATATCTCATATTGATATTGTTAGTCTATTTTGCGGAGAGAAACTCATAAAGTTTTATGGTGAACAGCAATTTAAAGCGACGAAGCAAATTGTGATGCATCGTGATCAAATAGTGAAAGAATAAGAGGTGCCATTTAGAATGAATGCAACGAGAGCATATTGTTTATCAAAAAGAAAAGCGACAGAGGATTCTCCAGATGGCTGGAGTGCAACATGTATGAGACTTAATAATAAAATATTTGCAATTGTAAACCATGAAGAAGGTGAAAAATCTACGATTACATTAAAATGTGATCCAGAGCTCGCTTTACGAATAAGAGAAGATTATCCAGACACAATAATTCCAGGGTATCATATGAATAAAAAACATTGGAATACAGTGTATATACATAAGGGAGTAGAACAGGAGCAAATTAATAAAATGATCGATTGGTCGTATGATTTGGTACTACAATCATTTTCAAAGAAAAAGCAGCAAGAGTTATTGGATTAAATACAAAGTGAAGTCGGACATAAATAGCTAGTAAAATGATTATATTTTACTAGCTATTTATAGTTTTACATTATATATTAGGAGATTTTGAAATGAATACGAAACGACATAGATTGCTATATGCGGTGTTTACTATCATTGTTATTATTTTAGGTCTTAGTTCAAGAAAGTTTGCTTTTGCATTACCTGATCTATTAAATGATTACTTAGGTGATGCATTATGGGCATTAATGATTTTCGCTGGATTCGGATTTTTGTTTCCTAAAATAGCAACGAAGAAATTAGCTTTTATTAGTTTGATATTTTGCTACGGGATTGAAATTAGTCAACTGTACCATGTACCTTGGATTGATAATATTCGTGCAACGACTTTAGGTGGACTCGTATTGGGATACGGATTTTTGTGGAGTGATTTAGTTGCTTATACAATTGGTGTAGGAGTAGGAGTGCTTTGCGAGTTTATGTTACGGAAAAAATAAGAGATTTAAAAAAGGGTGATTTGTATATGGAGCATGCACTGGAAATTGCAAAGTTTTGGTTTCAAGATAAAGATGTCACAGCTACTGAAATTCAACCTAACGTAACGAAGATTCATTGTAATAAAAAAGCGTATATTTTAAAGGAAAAGGGATCGATAAAACAGTTTTTAGTTGAACTAAATGTATTAGAACAGCTTCATGAAAAAGGAGTTAAAGTACAAAAATTAGTAAAAACGAGAAATGATGAAAGGTACGTATTTTATAAAGAGAAGAATTATTGTTTGTACGAATATGTTACCGGAAGTGTACTAGAAATAAAAGATACAGAAAAGCTAAAAGTGCTAGGAAGCAAAATTGGAGAGGAAATAGCTAATTTACATCACGAACTAAATTCAGTGAATAGTGCTAACGAGTTAATAAAAAGAGAGTTATATAAAGTGGTATACGAATGGGCTTTACCGAATTTAGTAAAGAATAAGCATATTCATCGGAATGTAATTCAAAAAATGGGTCAAATACATACAGCTTTCAAGGAAACGGTTCACTCATTACCGAAACAAATTATTCATCGCGATATGCACTTATCAAATGTAATCTTTAAAGAAAGTGATTTTCAAGGGTTTATCGACTTTGAGCTTCTAGAAGAAAACGTTAGAGTATTCGATTTATGCTATTGCTGTACAAGTATTTTAAGTGAGATATTTAGTGATGAAACATTAAGAGGGAAATGGTTACAAATTGTAAGTGAAATTTTTAAAGGATATTATAAGCAAAACATTTTAACGAGAGAAGAGCTACAATCAATTTGGTATGTAATGCTTTCAATTCAAGTTATATTTATTACTTATTTTGTTCAGTTAAAAGATTTACTAAAGTTAAATGAAGAGATGTTTTTATGGATTTTTGCTAATAAGGAAGATATTGAGGAATCTATAGAAAGAATCGTACTCATATGAAAAAAATCATATTAATTGGTTCTGGTGGTTCAGGAAAATCTACATTAGCAAAGCAGTTAGGAAATAAACTAAGTATAAAGGTGCATCATCTTGATGCATTGTTTTGGAAACCGAATTGGGTAGGTGTTCCGAGGGAAGAACAAAGAACAGTTCAAAATAACTTAATTAAAGAAGAAAAGTGGATTATTGATGGGAATTATGGGGGGACGATGGATATAAGAATTAATGCAGCGGATACAATCGTTTTTCTGGATATTCATAGGACGATATGTGTTTATCGTGCTTTTAAAAGAATTGTGCAATATCGGAATAAAGCAAGGCCAGATATGGGCGCTGGATGTGAAGAGAGGTTTGACTTGCAATTTTTTAAATGGATATGGGAATATCCTAAGTCGAAAAGACCTGCAATTATAACAAGACTAGATCAATTAAAAAAGGATAAAAGAGTTATTATTTTAAAAACCCCAAATGAGGTTCAACGATTCTTAAAGGAAGTGCAGTAAGTATAAATTAGTGCATTAAAAGAATTAAATTATATTCTATTTTGAATTGGAGGGATAATATTGAATGAAATCATTCGCTCGATTGATTCTTATATGGTAAAAATCACGGCAGGAGAGATAGTATTAAGAGATGATCGAATAAAAAAAGAATGGCAAGTTCAAATGAAACCATTTCTTCTTGCAAAGTATGCTGTAACGATGGAAACATATTATGCTATTGCGAATAGTACAGCAAATGATTATAAAGATAATCATAAACCCGTTGTTAATATTTCTTGGAATGCTGCGATTGCGTTTTGTAATTTACTTTCAAAAAAAGCGGGATTAAAAGAGTATTATTCTATTAGTGATGGCGGTCAAACGGTTAGTTGTAATTTAGATTCAAACGGCTACCGATTACCTTCTGAAGCAGAGTGGCAATATGCGTGTAAGGCAGGAACTACTGGATACATATATGGAGAGCTTAAAGAGATTGCTTGGTATAGTGAAAACTCAGATGAACATATTCATGAGGTCGGTAAAAAAGAACCGAATGCATGGGGATTATATGATATGTTAGGGAACGTTTGGGAGTGGTGTTATGATTTGTATGATGAAAAGGTGTATGGATCGTACCGAATTTTCCGAGGCGGTAGCTGGGCTGAGGAAGCGAGAGGGTGCGGTGCTACTTGTCGCCGCCGTAGCCATCCTACATTTCGTATAGATGATCTTGGGTTTAGGCTCGCTAGGTCCATTTAGAAGGAGAATAAGAGATAGGAGTATAGGAAGTGCCCGTACTCCTAATGACTACATGGAAATCATTTAATTTAAGGAGTGTTTAAAGTGGCACGTATTTTATTCATTAATGCTGGATCAGAAGGTCATATTAATCCAACAATTAAAGTTGTAGAAGAACTTATTTCACGCGGGGAAGAGGTAGTTTATTTTTCAATAGAAGCTTTCAGGGAGCGTATTGAAAAAGCAGGTGCGATTGTACGAACAATTGACGACCAAAAGTTTATAAAAGCTTTTCTTTCCGGTGGCCGAAATTATTTACCAGAAAGAATAAATGGTCTTTTACATACAGCAAATGTTATTATACCGAGTGTTCTTGAACAAATTGAAGGAGAACATTTTGATTACATCATTCACGATTCTATGTTTGGCTCGGGCCATTTAATTGCTCAAATTCTTAAGCTCCCAGCAATTAATTCATGTACATCTTTTGCACAGGATGAAAAATCGTTTATAAGAATGTTAGAACATCTTTCGGAAAATATCCCAGAGGAATCTATTGAAAAAATAAAAAATGATTATCAAAACTTAACAATAGGAATTAAAGAAAAATATGGTGTTGAAATTAAATCACCTTATGAAATTTTCTGTAATCCTGCACCACTTACAATTGTTTATACAACTAGGGAGTTCCAACCTTTTGGAGAAACTTTTGATGAAACGTATAAATTTGTAGGACCATCTATCTCTACACAATTAATAAAAGAAAACTTCGATTTTACTGCAATCGAAGGAAAGAGCCCAATTTATATTTCACTAGGTACTGTTTTTAACGAGGCCATTACTTTCTATAAGCTTTGTTTTAAAGCATTTGAGAACACTGATCATACTATTGTTATGTCTATTGGTAGTAAAACGCAAATAAGTGATTTAGTAGATATTCCGAAAAACTTTATTGTGAAAAATTACGTTCCACAAACGGAAGTACTTAAATACACAAAATTATTTATCACACACGGCGGTATGAATAGTACCCATGAAGGCCTCTATTACGACGTTCCATTAATTGTCATTCCGCAAAGTGCGGATCAGCCAGTAATTGCAAAGCAAGTTGAGGATCTCGGAGCGGGAGTTACATTGCAAATGCAAGGGTTAACTGAGAGTCAACTACGTGAAAGTGTGGATCTTGTATTAAGAAAATCATCATTTAAAGAAGCTGCGTTGAATATGAAGGAATCTTTCCGGAAAACAGGTGGTTATAAGCAAGCAGTTGATGAAATTTTAAAATTTACAGGTCGGCATGAAATGTAATATTAAACTTAAAGTTATATTTGAGAACAGTGTCTATATTGCCTAATATAGGGGTTTTTCTGTTATATGAATTGAGGTAATTATGTGGAAAGAATGAAGGCACTAAAAGTGAATTTTGAGGATATGAGAGAAACACCATTTTTCCAAGTACAAACAAATTACAGAATTAGGTTTGGTACAGAATTGATTGAAAATAATCTGAAACTATTACGAGAAATATTGAGTGGAATATTTATAGAAAATGATAGAATCGATGTTTCATTTATTTCAGGTTATATAGCGTACGATAAAAGTAAGAGAACTTATGAAAAAACAAGAATAGGGAAGTTTGTTGAAATTAAAAATTGGGAAGAAACAAAAATAACAGAAGATGGTCTTGAAAGTACAGTAATTTTTACTACGATAAAAGGTTTACATAAAGATGAAGTATATAAGTATTGCAAGTATATAGTAAATGGTGGCCAGCAGGCATATATTTGTTTTTATAATGGTACTTATTTGTTATATATAAATTCAGATGTAATTGATATTATTTCAGTAGATACAAGTTTAATAAAAAAATTAAAATTTCAATACAGAGAAGAATATGATAAGTTTTATGAAATAGAAGAATTAGAATAGGCTACAGAAGGGTATTATATGAATCCATAATGCAGATTCATATAATACCCTTTTTATTACGACAATTCTTTAATCATAAGTATATGCGGAATGCCATCTTCCATAAATATATCTGAAGAGGTATGATAGCCTAATTTTTCATAAAACCCTTCAGCTTGTGTTTGACCGTGTAGTTTAACTTTGTTTGCTTCTTTATTACGCGCAATCTCTTCTAGTGCTTTGATTATTACTTTGCCTAATCCGTATTTGCGGAAGTCTTTTAAAATACAAATTCGTTCTAGTTTACCCATTCCGTCAACGAATCGTATACGACCAGTTCCTACAGGAAGCTCGTTATAATAAACTAAAATATGTTTACATTTCTCACCGATTTCATCAAATTTATCGAATTCATCTTCAAGTGGGACACCTTGTTCTTTTACAAAAACTTCTTTTCGAATGTGAAAGGCAGTTTCTAAATCTGTAAGTTCTGTTATGAGTTTGGATTGCAAATTGTTCAGCCCTTTCTAGTGTGATATGAATGTGTTTTCATAGTATATCATACTGTAATGCTATAAAAGAAAAAACTGACTTGAAAAAGTCAGCCTTTAAAATGATTAATATTCTTTTATACCGTTTTCTGTTCCGATGATCGCTGTGCTCGTCATATTGATAAATAATCCTGTTTCAACTACACCGGTAATCATCTTTAACTCTTTATTTGTATCATTTGGATTCAATATTTTGTTTGTAAAAATACAATCAATAATGAAATTACCGTTATCGGTTATAAATGGTCCACCATCTTTCATACGTAAACGTGTTTCGCATCCTATAGATTGAACTTTCTTTTCAGTTTGTTTCCAAGAGAAGGGGATAATTTCAATAGGAAGTGGAAAAGTGCCTAAATGTGAAACGATTTTGGATTCATCTGCAATAATTATAAGCTTTTCAGAGGAGGTAGCGACAATTTTTTCACGAAGTAATGCACCACCGCCACCTTTAATTAATTGTAAATCATTATTGATTTCATCTGCACCATCGATTGTAAGATCGAGTATGTCGGTTTCATTTAAAGAGATTAAAGGAATAGCTAGTTGTTTTGCTAATACTTCAGTTTCTTTTGATGTAGGTACAGCTTGAATGGATAAACCTTCTTGTACACGTTTTCCTAATTTTTGTATCGTCCAATATACAGTTGAGCCTGTACCAAGCCCAACTTTCATTCCATTTTTTACAAAGTCAGCGGCGTATTCGCCTGCGAGCTGTTTTAAATTCATCGCTTTACTCCGCTGGACGTGGTCCAGCATCAAGACCTGAATTTTCGACTGTAAGTACCGGACGAACGACTATATCTTTATGTACGCGCATTTGACACGATAAGCGTAAATGATCTTCAATTCCTTTTTCAGTCATCGCATTTTTTTCATTAGTGTTTGCTTCACAAAAATCACCTGCTATAATTTCTACTCTACAAGTTGTGCAACGTGCTTTTCCACCACAACGATGGAGTATGTGTACACCGTTATCTTCAATTGCTAATACTAACTTTGTACCTTCTTTTACAGCAAACGTTCCCGCACCTTCAATTGTTAATTTTGGCAAATTTATTCCTCCTCACGTAAAATTGTACATAACATATTTATGACCGCGAATTATTGAACATAAACATTATTTTTTTATAAGCCCCGTAACTTTTTCGTTTAATCGATCGTTTATTAAGTAAGCGCTGAAAAGGAGTGGTTATTTTGTGCACAAAAGTAACTCAGATTTTAAAGAATCATATCGATATGAATCATTCAAATATAAATTTTTTAACTGAGAACTATGCAGAGTTAAAAAGGTATTGTACCTTTTTAACGAAAAACAAATGGGACGGTGAAGATCTCGCCCAAGAAACAGTTTGTAAAGTTCTTCATAAATACGGTAATAAAGATATTTGTATGACGCTGCTATATAAAATAGCTAGAAATCGTTGGTTAGACCAGATGAAGTCGAAATCAGTTCATGAAAAAATAAAGGAACAAATTATTGTTGAAGAACCACATGAGAAAATTGCTGATTTGCATGAAATGGTAATGAAAGTACTATCTTCATTAAATGTACAGCAATCTGCAATTTTATTATTAAAAGATGTGTTTCAATATAGTATCGCTGATATTGCTAAAGTATGTTCTGTATCGGAAGGTGCAGTGAAAGCTTCTTTATTTCGGAGTAGAAATAGGCTGAAAACTGTAAGCGAAGAAGGGTTTGAGATAGTCGAATTCACAGATGATATTGAAATTGTTGTATCGTCTATTCGTGAAGAAAGGCCGGAATTATTAACAAAGCTTCTTCCAACAATAGATTTTACTAAGTTACCATCTAAACAGCCAGTCTTATTATTTAGTGCGAAAAACCCTTCTTCCTACAGTTGTATGCTTTGCGTAGCATAACAATTATTGGAGGGATAAAAAATGAATACAATTCCATACGTTGTAGAACAAACGAAATTAGGAGAACGCTCCTATGATATATATTCAAGATTATTAAAAGACCGAATTATTATGATTGGTTCAGAAATTAACGATCAAGTAGCAAGTAGTGTCGTAGCTCAATTATTATTTTTAGAAGCGGAAGATGCAGAGAAAGAAATATTCCTTTATATTAATAGTCCGGGCGGTTCAACGACAGCAGGTTTTGCAATATTAGATACGATGAACCTTATTAAACCAGATGTGCAAACACTTTGTATGGGATTTGCGGCATCATTTGGTGCGCTTTTACTATTAGCTGGCGCAAAGGGAAAAAGATTTGCGCTCCCTAACAGTGAAATTATGATTCATCAGCCACTTGGCGGTGTAAAAGGGCAAGCGACGGAGATTGAAATTACAGCAAAAAGAATATTAAAGTTAAAACATGATATTAACAAAATCATATCTGATCGAACAGGGCAGCCAGTAGAAAAAGTAGCTCATGATACAGAAAGAGATTATTTTATGACGGCAGTAGAAGCGAAGGAATATGGAATTGTTGATGCAGTTATTGAGAAAAAATAACATGAAACGGGCTAGAGAATATGATAAATTCCCTAGCCTGTTTTTGTCACTCTTTTACCCATTCATCAACTAAAGCTTGATTTTTTTTAATCCATTTTCGCGCGGCTTCTTCCGGATCTTTC
Source organism: Bacillus cereus group sp. N8 (assembly GCF_016483685.1). Classification (NCBI taxonomy): domain Bacteria; kingdom Bacillati; phylum Bacillota; class Bacilli; order Caryophanales; family Bacillaceae; genus Bacillus; species Bacillus cereus group sp. N8. Next base: position 129,106 of record NZ_JAEHBK010000010.1, read on the forward strand.
GTTTTATTTAGCATGACCATTAAAGTACCTAGTTGTTCATCGTTCATTTTCCATTGATCAAAGTATTTCACAATATCCGGATGATCTTTTTCGAAACCTTTACGAACTGAGTAATAAATGTCATCTTTTTCACCATATACTTTCTTAGGGTCTTTTAAATATTTCAAGTCAAATTCTGAAAAGCCCCAATGAGGATTCCAAAGCGTAACAGCGATTGGTTTCTTTTTCGTATATGCCTTCTTTAGTTCGCTCATCATCGCAGCTTCTGAAGATTGGACAAGTTTTAATTTGATATCATATGCCTTCATTGCTTTATCCGTTAAATTCATAAGGCTACTACCTGGTTCAATCCCAACAATTTTATTATCTAGCTCATCTTTATGTGCGTTTAAATCTTCTATGCTGTTTATATTTTTCATATAAGAAGGGACGACTAAACCTAGTCCAGTGCCTTCATACCATTTTGATTTTAAGACAATATCATCTTTATAACGAGCATTTAGCGGTTTATCCGTAACAGGCAGCCATACTTCTAAATTTGCATCGACATCACCACGAGCAACACCAGTCCAAATCGCAGCTTTTTCTAAATACATGAGCTCAACTTTATAGCCTTTTTCTTCTAATAAAACTTTCCACATGTTTGCAGTTGCAATATTTTCTTTCCAACTTGTTACACCAAGTTTTATTTTCCCTTTCGAATTTGCATTTGTTGCATTACATGAAGTGAAAATCATAGTAATAAATAATGCAAGGCATATAAGCCATATTTTCTTTTTCATCGAAACCCTCCTAAGACACGTTTGCCTTTTTAAATAAATGTATATGTAAGCATTCTTATTATGAACGGAAACGAGAATTTTAAAGAAAGCTTATGAATGTCATTTTTATGTAATATTTCTTTGTAAAATCGCAACACTATGTAAATAGATGGGTAGAAAAGGAGTAGTGACATGGATAATACAAAGGTACGTGTTGAAAATGTAACAAAAGTATTTGGGAAACATCCGCAAAAAGCGCTTACCTTATTAAAAGAAGGAAAAAGCAAATCCGAAATTTTAAAAGAGACAGGAATGAACGTTGGTGTGAAAAAGGCAACGTTTGAAGTATACACCGGAGAAATTTTCGTTATTATGGGTTTATCCGGTAGCGGGAAATCAACGCTAGTTCGAATGCTAAATCAATTAATCAAACCGACAGCGGGGCATATATATATAGATGGTGAAGACATCGCAACGATGGGGAAAGAAGAATTAAGAAGAGTAAGAAGAACGAAAATGAGCATGGTATTTCAGAAGTTCGCTCTATTCCCGCATCGTACTGTTTTACAAAACGTTGCATATGGATTGGAAATACAAGGAGTTCCGGTAGAAGAGCGAGAGAAAAAAGCGTTAGAATCTTTGAAATTAGTCGGACTTGACCATCATAAAGATAATTATCCAAGTCAACTTAGTGGTGGTATGCAGCAACGTGTTGGAATCGCAAGGGCGTTAACAAATGACCCAGATGTTTTATTGATGGATGAGTCATTTAGTGCATTAGATCCACTTATTCGAAAAGAAATGCAAGATGAGTTATTAGAACTTCAAGATAAAATGGAGAAAACAATCATTTTTATTACACATGATTTAGATGAAGCTCTTCGAATTGGTGATCGAATCGCGTTAATGAAAGATGGAGAGGTTGTCCAAATTGGAACGCCGGAAGAAATTATGATGAGCCCTGCAAATGAGTTTGTAGAGAAATTCGTTGCAGACGTGAATTTAGGAAAAGTAATTACGGCGGAGTCTATATTAAAACGACCGGAGACTTTATTAATTGATCGTGGACCGCGTGTAGCACTTCAAATTATGAGGAATGCAGGTGTTTCTACCGTATATGTTGTAAACAAAAAGTATGAGTTTTTAGGTATATTAACTGCGGATGATGCGAGTAAAGCGATGCAAAAACAGTGGCCGATTGCTGATTTATTACTTAACGATATTCCGCATGTGTATGTAGATACTTTACTGGAAGAAACGTATGCAAAAATGGCGGAGATGAAATATCCGTTACCAGTAATTGATGAGAAGAAAAGGCTACGAGGAATTATTAAACGTGAAAGTGTCATTCAAGCTCTTGCAGGTAACATTGAGGAAGAGGTGAAAGACGATGAATAGTATACCGCGTATTCCATTAGGAGAATGGGTCGATTCATTTGTTGCAAGTTTATATGAGAACTTTGAAGGGTTGTTCCGAGGATTCTCCTATATTATCGGCGGATTCGTTGATTTACTCACTAATTTTTTAACAATAATACCAGCTATATTGATGATTATTATCTTATGTTTCCTCATTTGGTACACAACGAGAAAAGCATCTTTAGTCATTTTTACACTCATCGGATTATTATTTATTTTAAATATTAACTACTGGGCACAAACGATGCAAACATTAGCACTCGTACTTACATCTGTTATTATTTCAATCATTGTCGGAATTCCAATTGGGATATTAGCATCGCAAAATGAACGTTTCTCAAAATTTCTAAAACCGACATTAGACTTTATGCAAACAATGCCCGCATTCGTATATCTTATTCCTGCGATTACATTTTTCGGAGTAGGTGTTGTTCCTGGTATTATTGCTTCAGTTATTTTTGCAATGCCGCCGACAATTCGTTTTACTGATCTAGGAATTAGACAAGTTCCAGAAGATTTAATTGAAGCAGCGAATGCATTTGGTTCAACAGCTTCACAAAAGCTATTTAAAGTACAATTACCACTTGCAACTGGAACAATTATGGCAGGTGTAAATCAAAGTATTATGCTCTCATTATCAATGGTCGTTACAGCATCACTTGTAGGAGCACCAGGACTTGGAGTAGATGTGTACCGTTCTGTTACACAAGTAAATATCGGAATGGGATTTGAAGCTGGACTAGCTATTGTTGTTATCGCGATTATATTAGACCGCATTACACAAGGATTTCATCAAAAAAGAAGATAAAAAGAAAACACACTTTAGTATACAAAGTGTGTTTTTTTGTTCGAAAAGATTACATACGAACAATAACAGAACCGCCAGCTGGTGCGCAAACTTGATTTTGTTGTTGCTCCATTGATTTTATTAATTGATTATTTTCTTCGATTAATGAGATTAATTTCGCTAATTGGCTTTCAAGGCTAGCGATGCGCTGCATCATATATTGAGAATCATAATGCAGTGTATTTCTTACTGGATGGGGGGAATAAGCATATTGTTGATTTATATTTGGATTCCAATGAGGATGCATTCCAATCGTTCCTCCTTCAATAAATTACGGATCTTTCTTATAGTAAATGCCTATGTATATGTAATGGTGACTTGAAAATCTTTTCAAATGAAGAGGAATATATAGGGGGAATGGAAAAGTGATAAAGTACATATTTTGGGAATTTTCAAGGGAGAAAGCAAATATATTAGGAAATAGCAACGTTCATATAAATGGATATTATATGGGGAAAAATTATGAGAGGAGATGCTGTTATGGCCAATAATAAAAAAAGAAATGAAGCAATGACAATCGGTATCGCTATAGGTATTGTAATCGGTGTAGTACCTAGTTTATTTACTGATAATTTAGTAATCGGAATTGTCATTGGAATTGCAGTTGGAGCGGGAATAGCAGTTTTGAGAAAATAATGAGTTGCAAATTATTAAAATGAAATTTGATGTGATAATTCCTAGTTTAAGGGATTGAATTTTCGGAATATAAAATCTGTTTTTCCTTTTTTTATGATATTATATATGAAAAGGATGGTGATGGATATGTCAATAAACAATCAAGTAGAAAAAAACTGCTTCATTTGCGAAAAACATAAAGGAAACATTATAGTTCCAGGCGGTGCTATTTATGAAGACGCTCTCATATACGTTGGACATGTCCATTGGGATAGAGAGGAAACATATCTTGGTTATGTAATGATCGATATAAAGAGACATGTACCTGGCCTTGCTGAATTAACAGAGGACGAAGCGAAAGCATTCGGACTTATAACTAGTAGAGTAAGTAAAGCGTTAAAAGAAAGTGAAGGTGCAGAACATATTTATACCTTCATTTCAGGAAATGGTGTACCTCATATGCATATGCACATTATCCCGCGTTATCCAAATACACCAAAAGAGTTTTGGTTACCAACTGAAGTAGCGGGATGGACAGGTGCACCGCATGGAGGTTCGGAGCAAATACAAAAACTATGTGAAAGAATACGAAAGTATATGGTAAATGAGTATGCATACAACAAATAATACAAAATATTCATGGGTTGGAAGTAGGGAAATGTGTTTAGAGGAATTTTCAGTACAGCAATACGGTGAAATTGTACTTGGTAAATACGGCGGGAATGTAAGTGCTGGAGCGAAAAAGAATGAAGATGGTGCGTTAGTTTGGTCAAATGGTGACTGGGAATTCGCTGTTATATTAGACGGACACAATAGCGCAGAAAGTGTTGATTTAGTAGTACATACAATCGAAAAAGAATATGAAAATATAAAAGTAATGATGAATGAATCAATTGATACAGTATTTCGATCTGTTGAAAATCATATACTTACAACTTTTCAATCACAGTCATTTAAAGAAGAATGTGAAAAAATTAAAGGTGAGACAGCTTGTTTAATCTGTGTAAGAAAAGAAAACTATATATGGTGGCTTTCCATAGGAGATTGTTTAATTTATGTATTCCATGAAGAATTACATAAATTAGGTCAATATACATTGAATCAACGCCATTTTTACGAGTGGATTGGTAATGTAAATACATTTGATTTACCTATTCCATGCTATTCATCAGGAATTCGTGAATTACGTACTGGAAAGAATCGAATTGTAATGGTCACAGATGGGGTATTAGAGTGTGGGGAAAGACGATATGAAACTCATAGAAATCTGTATAGTGATATGAATAGAAATAATAAAACACTTAAAGAAAATATTCACAATGTTTTAGAACACGTTCATCATCAATTTGGACGAGATAGTGCAACAATTATTAGTTGGGATGTTGAAAATAAAAGGAATGCTACGTATCCGAGTGATCAGCCGGAGAAAATCCAGACGATAAGGTAAAGGAGACGATCTCTCTATTGCATGTGAAAGTAATTGTATTAGTTTTATGGATCATATTCTTATTTGTCTTAGAAAATATAGTGAGAAAATGGCTAAATATACCGAAACAAAAAGGATGGAATAATAAATATGTAAATAAGCTGCATAAATGGGGAAACAGAATTATTATTTTTTCTTCTTATATAGTGGTTATGATTATATGTTCTTCTCTTTCAAATCCCCTATACATGGGCTTTCTACCTTTTCTGTTTTTAATTTCGTTATATAGTTTCGAATCATATATGGAATGGAAATATGATAGAGAATCGAGGGAGTTTTTGATGTCCTTAGGCGGGGCTGTATCGTTAATGATAACAGGGATGATTCTATATTTTCTTATTTAATACGTATTAATTACAGCCCTATAGCAATGTCATATAATGAGCAATTAAGGGGAGAGAAGAAATGAAAAGCCCTCGATTACGTGCAGAAGCAATGATTTTAAATGAAGATCATTCTAAAGTAATTGTACAATGTGATGAGAACGAATCATTTTATCGTTTTCCAGGAGGATCTATTGAATTTGGTGAAACAGCAAAAGAAGCAATAATGCGAGAGTTATTGGAAGAATATAATTTAGAAGTTTTTGTTCAAGAATTAGCTGTTGTAAATGAACATATTTTTGAGTGGAATAAAGAAAAAGGACATCACTGTACATTGATGCATTGGGGAACTGCTCGAGAGAAAGTTAGAAATGGAATAAGACATAAAGAACATAAGGATATTATATTAATATGGAAAAGTATAGAGGAATTAAGGACGAGACCAACATATCCTGAAGGAATCGTAAGTTATTTAGAAGGGAATAACCGTAATATAATCCACTTTATTTCTAAAAATAAATAAAGTAATAGGAGGGAAAGTAATGGGTAACTCTACTATTTGGATTATAGCTATCGGACTAATTATTGCTGGATACTTTATAGAAAAATTTTTAAGAAAAAAGTTGAATATGTCAAAGAGTGGTTTTTTGGGATATAAGCATGTGAATAGTCTACATGTAAAATTGGAAATAGGTCTTTTTATCGTATATCTTATAGTAAGTTTTATTTATCTGTTCAAAGCAGAAAATGCTAATATAGGAATTGCTATGCTTACTTATTTTGGAACAACATGCCTATTACGCATATGGATGGAGTGGAAATATAATAGAGAGACAAAAGAATATATTCTCTCTATTATTGGATTTTTCATATTTATTTTTATGGTTTCGATTTTGTTTTATTTTGATCCTATATCGACATAATGATATTGGAAAATACAATGATAAAAATTCAAAAAAGAGTAGCTACCATTACTTATCTTGATAGCTACTCTTTTTATTTACATCTTCTTAAAACTCCTCAAAACAAGAAATTCCCACAATTTCCACGGAAGAATCTTCTTCGCAAAAATCATAAACTTTACACCTTTTCCAATTGGATATCGTAGATTAGTACGCTTGGATTCTGCAATTTTAACTATTTTTTGGGCAACATCTATCGGATTACCAAATGTATCGCTGCCACTATTAATATGTTTTTGTATTTTATCCATATATTCCTTATAAGGAGAGGTCGTATCAGATTGGTTTTCAGCTAGTTGTTTACCAACTTCCCATATGTTCGTGTTATAAGAACCTGGTTCGATTAAAGCAACATCTATTCCGAAAGGTTTTACTTCTAAGCGAAGCGATTCACTCCAGCCTTCTAATGCATATTTTGAAGATACATAAGGGGATAAACCCGGGAATCCGACTTGGCCGCTAATACTGCTTATATTAATGATTTTTCCGTTTTTCTGTTCTCTCATATGTGGTAATACAAGCTGAGTGATTGATATAGCTCCAAAAAGGTTCGTTTCAAATTGTTTACGGTATTCCTCTACTGGAATTTCTTCTACAAAGCCTCCATTTGCATATCCTGCATTATTAATGAGAAGGTCTACTCTATTTATTTCTTTTAAAAATAATTGGAAGCTATGTATAGAACTTGGGTCTGTTACATCTAATTGTTGAACTTTTATATTTTGTTGTAAGTTGAGTTTAGCAGCTTGAGATAGTACGTTTACTTGCTTTTCAAGGTTTCTCATTGTAGCGATAACTAAATAACCTTTCTTTGCAAGTTCAAGTGTGGTTAATAGTCCGAATCCACTTGATGCCCCTGTAATAACCGCGATTTTTTTATTCATTTGTCGCTCGCTTTCTTTTTCTTTCATCATAACGAGTAATAAGGAGAAAATCTATTAATCTTACATATTGTTTTTATACAAGTAATATCAATTAGTAGTATTTCTGTATTTTAGGAGGCGGCTTATGGATTATGTGCTTTAAGTTTCTTTTAGCGCATAAGTGTGGCTAAAAAGAGGGAATCGTACAGACTCAGCGTATATAGAGAAGTGAGTGTTGCATTCATGATGATGAAATTAAGTTTTTAAAATGGGGGGAAGCAAAGTGTTCCATGTTAAAGACGTTTTAGCAGATCAGTTATTAGCAAATGCGAATGATCCTAGTTGGTATATTCCATTTTCAGATGCAGTTAAGGATTTATCTGAAAGAGAAGCTTTCTGGAAACCGAATGAGGAGAGTAATAGTATAGCTGAAATTGTACAACATTTACTGTATTGGAACTCGACATGGCAAACTAGGTATAAAGAATCAAATGTTAATGCCGTGCCCGCTATTGGTGATAATAACAAAAGTTTTATGCTATCTGATAATCAAACATTTGAAGAGTTAAGAGAAAAACTATTAGAGAAACTGTTACAATGGCAAAGTCTCATAAATGAAGACAAGGTTGAAAGTGATGTAATAGGATTTCCTGTATCTGCGAAGTGGTGGGAAGTATTAGCTAATGTAACGACTCATAATGCGTATCATATTGGTCAAATTATTTATATTCGAAAATTACAGAAGAGTTTTGATAGTGAATAGTGTAATGATTCTCTAATTTATCTAGAGCAATCCATGAAGCATTATTGCATGCTTGAAAGTAGAAAGACCAGTCTAAAATGGCTGGTCTTTCTACTTTCTATTAATATTTAAGTAACAATTAAAACTGTATAAAACTTTAGTGCCACCTATTCAATTGAAAAGATCTGTTACTATTTGATTTCAATCGCTGAAGTAATATCGTTCCAATCCGCAGCTAAATTAGCAGTTTTACCATACCAATCAGAGTGTCTAAAGGAGACACCTTTTCCATATCCTTGTGTTGAAGTATGTTCCCATAGTGTCGTTGAATAGCTTGCAGAAGGTGATGCTGTACTTACAGAAGAAATTCTGTCGTTCCAGCTAGATGGTAAGTTTTTAAAACCGCTGCTCCAGTAAATATATTGGCCACCTTTATCTTTATGTTCATAAAAATCAGTACTACCAGCACCACTACCTAAAGGGTTAATTTGATTTTTAAGTGCCTTTTTATCTTTTTCAATAAAAGCATTCAATGCTTCTCTGTTAGTAAATCCGTAGGCTAACCAATCTCCATTTTCATTTTGTTTAGGTAGTACCATAGTAATTTGGATGTCTTTTTTTGATTGATCGCTTAATTTTGCAAATGAACTAACATTCTTTTCATCAACTTTTAAATAATCAAATGTTTTAATTGTATAATCTTTTTCTGCAGCACTTACTACTTCTAATCCTCCAGTTAATGCAAAACCTGCTACTAATGTCCCTGCTACTAATTTCTTCAACATATAACCATCCCTTTTTGTTTAGATTTTTGTACAGGTAAAACTTGTACATATAAAATGTATTCCAACTCTGTGTTATTGTAAATATTCTGAAATTTTAGAAATAATAGGCGGAATATTTACAGTTTTACATTTATTCTTTAGAAAAAACGGTTATTGGAATGATATAATAAGTGGATATATTGCTTTTATTGGATGTTAAAATATTTTAGGAGAAATGTCATTGAAATATTTCACAAAAGATTGGTATAAAGAAATGCAAGTGTCTGGATTTTTAATTTTCTCAGAAACATTAGATGAATGGGGAGAGATTTTGCGAGAGAGCGAAAAGGCGGGAATGGATTATAAGCAAAGTTTGAAAGAAGATGTGGAAGAAAAGAAAGAAGATTTATTAAAGTTTCTTCCGAAGTCACTACATCCGTATATTCATGACAACACAATTAATTCAGAATATCCATCGGAAAAATTAAAGAAACTTATGCTTGAGTGGACAGAGGACTATGAGAAAAGAATGAATGATTTAGAACAAGCTTATTTAGAAAGTTTTAATTCTATAAAAGAAAAACTCCCACAGAATGTCGTTCAACTGCATGAATACTCACTACATGATAGTGTAGTCAAATCAGTAGAGAGAAGATCAAAAGATACGCTAATTATAACTTTAGATTGCAGTGGTAGTTTTAGTGATTTTGAAAAGCTTCGACTTACTTTTATAGGAGTTACGGGATGTTCTATACCGAAAAAACTTGAAGGTGCTTGTTGGATGTGTCATGAAATAGAACTTACTGAAGATGGATTTGAATTGGGTGTGTTATTTGATTGCCCATTTGAAGAAGTAATAATTTGTGCAAAAGATGTATTGCTTGAGAAATGTAACTAGTAAACTTTATTAGTTTAATAATAAAAAAAACAGTCTTAAATGACTGTTTTTTATTTAGATACTAAATTATCAAGTTTCCAATATGTATCTGTTAACGGCGCAGCTTTGCTATCTATGTATAAATACATATTACCTAAATCTTTTGGTGAAGTTTTCATATTAAATTCAATGTCGGTAGTTAAAGAAAACTCAGATGGAACCTTTTTAGCGTTCTCATTTTGTATAAATTCACCTTCGTATTTTTCACCAGTTTTTTCATCTTTTATGAAATATTTTATTTCTGAAAGATCTATCGTTTGTCCGTCAGCACGAGCGTTATTAATTGTAACACGAGTTGTAAGGCGCCACTCTTTGTCTATTTTTTCGAACTTTGCATTTTCAACAGTTGCTCTATAGTATTCGTTTTTAAATATTTCCCCATAGTGCATTGCATCTTTTTCGAGAGCGCTCTTTTCTTGTTTTGGTGTAGTACTACCATTACATCCTGCCATTAGTCCTGTAAATAATATTGCTGTACAAGTTACTTTAATTATAGATTTCATAGTAATTCCTTTCTGTATTAAAAAGTAAAACATAGGAATAATTTTACATCAATAGGAAGGTAAATAGAAGTATTTTAGTAGAATATGCAAATGTACATTTATTCGATATTAAAGTTAATGAAATAGAAAGAGAGAGAAAAACTGCATAAAGCTGAAAAAATAATAATTGAAAATATTGTAAAACGGAAGGGACATGCATATAATTAACATAAATATTTAATTTCTGAATTTTCAATAACGGCGGTGAGAATATGTTTACTGAAGAGCGTCGAGAGAACATTTTAAAATTGCTTAAGAAAGATGGAAGAGTAATCGCAAAGGATCTTGCGGAAAGCTTCGACATGTCTATCGATTCTATAAGAAGAGATTTGTCTATTATGGAGAAGGATGGTTTATTAAAAAGAACTCACGGAGGTGCAATTGAACTTACGCGAGTGAGAAACTTAGCTGCTGAACCATTTAAACGTTTTAGTGATAGTTCAATATACGAAGAAGCAATCGCTAAAGTTGCTGTATCTTATATACAAGAAGGAGATTCCGTTTTTATTGGTGGGGCTTCAATTCATTGTGCTATGTTAAAATTTTTACCCGAAACATCATTTACAGTTATAACGAATTCTATAGAGATAGCTAGTTCGTTACGAGAATATAAGAACATAGAAGTGTATTTAATTGGTGGTAAGGTAAAACCTTCAGGAAATATGACAGATACACTTGCCTCTGAATTGATAAGTAGATTATCTATTGATCTTTATTTCTCTACAGGTGGAGGCATTTCATTACATGGTATAAGTACTGCAACACCGGAAGTTGCTTATTTTGGAAAAACAGTAAGTAAAATCGCTAGAAGGAATATTTGTTTAGCTCCTCATAATAAACTCGGAATAGACTGCTTTATAAAAGGAGAGTCACTGAAAGAAATTGCCCTTATAATAACAGATGAAGAGGCTAGTAAAGAGGCAATTCAAGAATTTGAGAAACAAGGTAAAGTAATTGTAATAGCGCCAATAGACTGCATTTAAAAGGAGTTTGAAATGATTATAAAAGGACAAGAGTTTCATATAAATGGATTAACTTATACAATTCGATCTGCGGCTGAAACAGACGCTGAGCAGTTATCAAAAATTAGAATTCAGATCGATGGAGAAACTGAAAATATGGATAGAGAAGCTGGAGAGGGACTTATAGATAAGATAGGGTTTCAAAAAATAATAAAAACAGATAGTGAAGAGATTAAGAATCTCTTTTTAGTTGTAGAAGTGCACAATCGAATCGTTGGATTTTCAAGATGTGAAGGATCAAATCTGAAGAGATTATCTCATAAAGTAGAGTTTGGTGTTTGTATTTTAAGAGAGTTTTGGGGATATGGGCTGGGTAAGATTCTATTGCAACAATCTATTCATTGGGCTGATGAAAATGAAGTGAAAAAGATATCATTACAAGTGTTAGAGACAAACGAAAAAGCCATTCATCTTTATAAAAAATTAGGTTTTGAAGTAGAAGGTATACTAAAAAATGATAAAAGGCTATCGGATGGGAAGTATTATAATACGGTAGTAATGGGAAGGTTTATTAATACATTTCATAAAAGAGGTGTAGTGGAATGTTTTACAGAAGAAAGTACTATATAGTAAAAAATGAATTTATTGAAGTATTTAATGCTCATTTTAATAATACTAATTTACCTAATCAGTTAAAGCATGGCTCTAGGCTAATAGGACGCTGGATGAAAGATAATAATGATGGTACAACTGAAGTATTTGCAATATGGGAATATGATAGTTATGAAGATTATGAAGAAATTGAAATGAAAATTAGAAGTGATAAGATGCATGTTAAAAGAATACATGATTGGTATGAAAAACATGGCGGGAAAAAATATGTTTTACGAGAGTACATAATAGAGATGAAAAATGAAGAGTTACTATATACTGTAAAATGATAGGGAGTAAAGCATAATGGGGATTAGAACGAAATTATATACTAGTTTAGCAGCCACTATTTTATTCGCAATAGCGATGGTAGTTTTCTTTGTAAATAACAATCCGCAAAAGTGGTTTTGGTTATGTATTTTCTTTGGATCCATTATACAAAATATAGTACTACTAAAAAAGAATAAAGAAGCGCATTAAGGCATTCAAATTTTCAACATATTTGTATCGTTTTCTAATTATGTTGAAAACACTATTTCTCCTGTTCGATTCAGCCTTCACATCCATATATGCTTGGTATGTTAACTTCAACTGTCCATACGATTGAACGTAAATGTAGTATTTAAATACATCGAAACCAATTTTTCACAGAATAAATGATCAGGAAATATAAGAGAGTTATTAAAAGTACTAGAGCAGCATATTTACATTTTGTCGCAAGGACGGGAAATATGTGAAAAACAAATATCATTATGATTACAAATAATGATGGGAAATCAACAGCAACTTGAATTACAAGCTGAAAATAGTATGGAACATACATTAAATTTCTTTGAAAAAACACAGTAAAATAGCATGATTGAAGCGCTAGAAAATATGAACGGAAATGTTTCGTTAGCTGCAAAACTATTAGATGTGCCACGCAGTACATTTTATAAACGTATGCAAAAATTTAGGCTATAAAAGTAGATTTTTGTAATCTACTTTTTTCTTTGTGGGCTCACGTTCTGTCGGAATATGCGCTTGCCAGGGAAATAATAGAATTATTAGAAAGAAGATTTCCTGAAGGGGGTTAGCGTGTGAAGTATATTGAAATTGGCATCGGAAATAGGTGGTTCGTTCGAACAGAAACTGAAAATAAAGATGGAACTGAATTTGAGGAACGAGGAATTATAAAACCAATTTATTTTGAGTCTTTATACGTACGCATTTGGTTTCGGAAAACGTGTTTTATTTTTGATACGAAAGAGGGCTTTAAGAAAGTAAGAAAAAGTAGAGCTGAGTATAAGTTTATTGTTGGAATGGTGAGTAGGTTAAAACAATAGAATCAAATAGGGGGTGTTTTTATGATTAGAATTACCACATTCATACTCGCTATTATTGTAATGGGCTATTCTATTTACAGTTGGAATGATGACTCGAAGCAAAGTATGCTTATTTTGCAATTATTGTTAGGATTTATGCTTGCTGGTATGGGGATACAAAACGTTAAGAAGGAGGAAAAAGAGAATAAGAATATGGGGTTGTTGTTTTTACTTACATCGCTATTTTGTATCATTGTATCGTTAATAAAATATTTAAAATGAACTGTCACTTAACATGTTGAGTAACAGTTTATTTTTTTGAAGTTTTCTCATTAAAAATATTAGTTGCCGCTTGGTACATTTCTTTATCAATACAAAATCTTTCTGTTATCCAATAAGCAAGTTCAGAAGAGGTAAGGCTATGTTCTCTTTTCTTACCTTGGAAATATCGTTTTAAAACATTATCATTAATAGAAGTTGGAATGCCATCGATATAACCGAAAATCTGAATTTTCTTTAATACAGAAGAATGCATTAGACTTTTTAATGAGTTCTTTCATACTTGTTAAATGTATTGGCTATGTATTTAAGATTTTTGCTGGACCTCTAGTAATTTCAATCCTATTATTTGAAACTTCATAAGTAAAAGTCTCTCGTACATTACTTACTTGAAATGATTCATATAGTGGATATGCTTGAAATAAAGGTGCACAGTAACCAACATCAACATAATACGGTTGCTCTAAATTAACACGTAAGCATAAATGTCCGGGATTCATATACAAATAATGAACGTCAAAACCAAGGTTTGATAATAACCAATGGAATCCAATCGAGCACGTCCAACAAGTACCCCCCAGACCTTTTGTTGTAATACGGTTTATGTATGTCTCAATGGAAGGAAAATAATTACTTGTTTCATTACCTTTTTCCCAGTCAATTATTTTAGTAAGAGTTTCCCACTTTACTTTCTCTTGATGAGCTTTAACAAGTTCATTTAAAAAATTTAAACTTACAGGCTTTTTTGTAACGGATAAAAACGATAGAAACTGATTTGTTAGTTTTTCTTGTGACATTTGATCTTCCTTTCTTTATAGAAGCTGATATTAATAATATTATATAATAATTGTTAGAAAATACAGTTATTTATTGTGGAGGGAGAAAATCAAATGCCGATGTCATTATATTATAAAAGACTTCGTGAAAAATTAGGATCTGAACTTATTTTTATGCCGAGTATAGCTGCTGTTATTAAAAACGAGCAGGGGGAAATCTTATTTCAATATCCTGGAGGAGAACACTGGAGTTTGCCAGCAGGGGCAATCGAACCAGGAGAAACACCAGAAGAAGCGGTTGTTAGAGAAGTGTGGGAAGAAACAGGATTAAAAATAAAAGTGAAAAAAGAAAAAGGGGTATTTGGAGGGAAAGAATTTCGTCATACATATTCGAATGGAGATCAAGTAGAGTATATTGTTGTTGTATTTGAGTGTGGAATTATCGGAGGCGGGTTAAAAGCAGTTGATGGAGAATCTGTAAAACTAAAATATTTCCCTTTATCTGAAAAGCCACCTTTAGCATTACCGTATCCCGATAAAATATTTTTATAGATGAAAAATAGCACACCTTATGAATAAAGGGTGTGCTATTTATATAGACCTGCCGTATACATCACTGTCAATGTATGTACAACTTCTTCTAAATCTAGCTTTTTATCATTTTGCACAATTTCCCAAAGAAACATTTCATTCATCGCGAACCAACCACGTGCTACAATCTCTTTATTTAATTCAGGCTGCGCCAATCCACTTTCTTGAGAGTAAGTAATATCCTGCATAATACTTTTTATAAAGCGTTCACGAATCTCATCCCATTTTTGACTTATCTCTCTTGATAATCCTATTGCTTCTTCGACAACTTGCAAAATATCTCGTTCTTCTTCCGCTAATTGCAAAAAGGCTCTAACTTGACTTTGGATCATATCACATGCGTCTAACTTTGTTTGAGGTGAAAAAGAGCGATCAGCAATATTATAAAAGCGATTCATAACATCTTCCATCAAAACGACGAGGAGAGCATCTTTGTTTTTAAAATATACATATGCTGTTCCATAACCAGTTTCTGCATGTTTAATAATTTGCGTGATTGTAGTTTTCTGAAATCCGTTTCTTATAAAAATAGTATAACCGGAATGTACTAGTTTCCTTTTTGTTTCTAAGGAGCGGTGTTTTCTTGCTGAAAGAGTAGAATTTTTCAAGGAATCACCTCTTTATACTGAAATATCTGAAAATATAATTGTATTGTAAAAGAAGTTCGTATATAAAGTCAACTGACATAATATCATTGACGTTATATCAATTTAAGTGATATATTTCAATTAGTTAGAATAAAAAGAAAATTAAAAGAAGGTGACACCATGTATAAAGAACCATTTCAACCAACTTATGAGTATGCGCTTGAATGTGATAAACATGATGAACTGAAAGATTTTCAATCTGAATTTTATAAAAAAGAAGGAACAATATATTTAGATGGTAACTCATTAGGGTTACTTTCAAAAAGAGCAGAAAAATCGTTACTTACCTTGCTAGATTCATGGAAAGAGTTTGGAATTGATGGATGGACTGAAGGTGAGCATCCGTGGTTTTTCCTTTCGGAGAAATTGGGTGAATTGACAGCACCTCTTATTGGATCTTTACCGGAAGAAACAATTGTAACCGGCTCCACGACTGCGAATATACATCAAGTTATTGCGACGTTTTATGAGCCAAAAGGAATACGAACAAAAATTCTTGCGGATGAATTAACTTTTCCGTCAGATATTTATGCACTTCAGAGTCAAATTCGTTTAAAAGGCTTAGATCCAGATGAACATTTAGTACGAGTGAAAAGCCGAGATGGAAGAACACTTTCTGAAGATGATATTATTCATGCGATGAACGATGATATCGCTTTAATATTATTGCCTTCTGTACTATATAGGAGTGGACAAATTCTTGATATGAAGCGATTAACAGCTGAAGCTCATAAACGTGGTATTCATATCGGTTTTGACTTATGTCATTCAATCGGCTCCATTCCGCATCATTTTAAAGAGTGGGATGTAGATTTCGCTGTATGGTGTAATTATAAATATTTAAATGCAGGTCCTGGTGGTGTTGCAGGCCTTTATGTAAATAATAAACACTTTAATAGACTCCCAGGATTATCTGGTTGGTTTAGTTCTAGAAAAGATAAGCAATTTGATATGGAGCATTCATTAACTGCGGCTGACCATGCTGGAGCTTATCAAATAGGGACACCTCACGTATTAAGTACTGCACCATTAATCGGTTCTCTTGAAATTTTTAAAGAAGCTGGCATTGAAAAGTTACGTGAAAAATCATTACATATTACGAGATATATGCTTGATTTAATTGAACATGAATTAAAAGGCTTTGAATTTACAATTGGAAATCCATTAGAGGATGAAAAACGAGGCGGGCATATTTATTTAGAACATGCTGAGGCGGCACGTATTTGTAAAGCGTTAAAAGCAAATGGGGTTATTCCGGACTTTAGAGCTCCAAATGGAGTTAGACTTGCGCCTGTTGCTTTATACAATACGTATGAGGAAGTATGGAACTCTGTACAAATTTTAAAGAACATTATGAAAGACGAAGAATATAAAAAGTTTGAAAATAAGCGAGAGGTTGTGGCGTAAGCATGAAAACATCGCAGTGGATTGATATTTCGCAACCGTTAAATAATGATATCGCGACGTGGCCAGGGGATACACCTTTTTCATATGAAGTTTCATGGTCAAAAGAAAACAGTGGTTCAGTAAATGTCGGAAAGTTAACGATGAGCATTCATACAGGTACTCATATTGATGCACCTTTTCATTTTGATAATGACGGTAAGAAGGTATTAGATTTAGATATAGATGTATTTATAGGTACAGCACGAGTTATCGATGTTTCAGGGCTGGAGAGTATCGGTAAAAGAGAATTAGAAAGTTTTAACTTAGAAGGTGTAGAGCGACTATTGTTACGTACATCTTCACATGGAAAAGCGCAAGAGTTTCCAGAAGAAATCCCGTATTTACGTGCTGATATTGCACCATTTCTTTCAAGTAAGGGTATTCGTTTAATTGGAGTAGATGTACCTTCTGTTGATCCGTTAGATGATAAAGAACTAGCAGCACATCATCAATTATTTAAACACGGAATTCACATTTTAGAAAATGTCGTACTCGATCACGTAGCAGACGGCGATTACGAACTTATTGCCTTACCACTTGCATTAACAGATGCAGATGGGAGTCCAGTTCGCGCTGTTATTAGGCCAATATAAGTAGAAATATATAAAAGGGGCGTTTGACTAATATGAAAGAAAATGAAAAGGTAATTATGGAAAAAGGGATTCATACAGATTTTAAGGAGAATATGACGTACGGAGAGTATTTACAGCTAGATAGCTTATTATCTAGTCAACAAAGATTATCAGACCATCATGATGAAATGTTATTTATCGTCATCCATCAAGCGAGTGAGCTTTGGATGAAATTAATTTTACATGAACTGAATGCGGCAATTGAATCTATTAAACAAGATAAATTACCACCAGCTTTTAAAATGTTAGCACGCGTATCAAAAATTCAGTCACAAATCATTCAATCTTGGGATATTCTTGCGACATTAACGCCATCAGAATATATTGAGTTTCGTGATTCACTTGGTCAAGCTTCAGGCTTCCAATCGTATCAATATAGAATGATTGAGTATGCACTTGGTTATAAAACACCACATGCATTAAAGATTTATGAAAAGGACCCAGAATTACATGCTCGTCTTCATAAAGCACTTCATGCACCAAGTTTGTATGATGTGGCGATACAAGCCCTTGTTAAAGAAGGATTCCCAATTCATAAAGATGTGCTAAATCGTGATGTTACGCAGCCTTACGAAGAGGATGCAACTGTAGAAGCGGCTTGGATAGAAGTATATGCGGACGTGCAAAAATATTGGGATTTATATCAGCTTGCAGAGAAATTAATCGATATTGAAGACTGGCTACAACAATGGCGTTTCCGTCATATGAAAACAGTAGAACGAATTATCGGTCATAAAATGGGAACAGGTGGCTCTTCTGGTGTATCGTATTTAAAACGAGTACTTGATCAACGCTTTTTCCCAGAGCTTTGGAATGTTCGAACGAAATTATAAGAATAAACTTGTCAGCTAATAAAGGCTGGCAAGTTTATTTTTTTGTTTTAAAAACAAATATGATTTAATAGAGAGAACGAGATGAACAACAAATATTACATAATCATTTAGATGGAGGAAAATTTCTTGAATTTCGAGCAATTACAAAATAAATTTGAAAAGAAAAAAGTTAATACATTTCTTGTTTACCAAAAGGGAGAATTAACGACTGAATATTTTAAAACGAGTGACTGTAAAAATGACTTATATAAAATTAATTCGATTACAAAAAGTATCGTATCCATATTAATCGGCATCGCAATTGATAAAGGATGTATAAATGATATACATACACCAATCACAACATGGATTCCCAATGTACCGGAGAAAAAAAGGGAATTAACGCTGTATCATTTATTAACGATGACAACAGGAGAAGATTGGCAAGAATTCGGCAATGGGGTTGTTTTCCCAAATGACTTTGTGGAATCAGACAATTGGGCACAATTCATTTTTGAAAAGCCGTTCATTGAAGAAATGGGTATGAAAATGAATTATAACTCAGGTTCTTCCCACTTACTTAGTTACGTCATTCAAGAAGCAACTGGAATGTCGACGGAGCAGTTCGCGAAAAAGTATTTATTTGATCCATTAAACATTAAGGAATATGAATGGCAACAAGATCCGCAAGGTGTATATGTCGGCGGATTCGGTATGAAAATGAAATCTATAGATTTATTAAAGCTAGGAAAATTATGTTTGCAGAATGGATATTGGAAGGGAAATGAAATTATATCATCGAAATGGTTAGAGCAATCAAGTACAGCTCTATTTGAAACGTATGAACATGTCGGGGCATATGGATATCACTGGTGGGTATTAAATAACGAAAGATTTCACATACCGTATTGTATGTATTTTGCTATGGGATACGGAGGGCAATACATTATTATCATTCCGCAGTTAGAGCTCGTAGCTGTAATTAGTAGTCACATGCCTAAACGTGGCCTCGTACCATTAAAGTTATTTATAGAGCATATAAAAGAGAATGCCAATCATAAATAAGAAGAGGGAGGAGGTGTGTTATGAGAAGTGCAAAAATGATAGCAATTTATAGACTATTTTTAAGTCTTCTAGCGTTTAGTGCACTTATTACACAATTTGTTACAAGGGCACAAGTGAAACCGTTCAATCCAGTTAATTTTTTTAGTTACTTCACAATTGAAAGCAACATTTTAGTGGCGGTAATTCTTCTATTAAGTAGTTTGGGGACAGCCCTATTTGGACGTTCCGAGCAGTTTGGAGTTCTTCGCGGCGCAGCTACAGTATACATACTGACAACGGGACTTATTTATTTTTTGTTATTAAGGGGATTAGAAGAGTCACTTCAAACGCCGATACCGTGGGTAAATACTGTGCTCCATTACATCATGCCATTAGCAATGATTTTAGATTGGGTTATAAATCCACCTATGAAGACAATCACGTGGAAACAAGCAACTAGTTGGCTGATTTTCCCGATTTTATATGTTATTTATAGCTTAATACGTGGTCCATACGTTAATTGGTACCCATATCCGTTTCTCGATCCGAGAATAGGTGGATATGGGAAAGTACTTTTATATAGTATCGGAATAGCGGTTGTAATTGGAGTTATTTGTGGATTGGTGAAAATGCTAGGGAATCGATCTTTAAGTTTAAAACAATAACTTTCATTATTAAATGTGTATGAATAAACCCCTCTGTTTTACTTAAAAGAGAGGGGTTTATTTGTTCTATCGACTTGTTTTCTGGAATGACATCTTTAAAAACTTCTCTGTTTTCGTATCAAATTCTACATCAACAAAAACACCATATTCTTTTCCATCCTCACGAAGCCACAATTTAAATTTTTCAACTGTTATTTGAACAGTTTTTGGTTTTCTACCTATATGAAGGTAATCAATAATCTCTGCTTTCGGATATTGTTCTTTCGTTTTTTCAACGGCCAGTTTACCCCATTTTGCATAGGGTGGCTGTGCGTGAACTATAGATGGCCCCGTATATATATTTGAACATGTTGTTATTAAAAAAATTATAAATGCTGTACGTGTAATGAATTGCTTCATAATAAGCTCCTTTTATTCTTTTCGTATATTGTTTACATATTTCTTTAAGCATATAAGTTTGGATTTTTTTGACTTCTTTACATAAAAGCGAAGGTTTTACAAAACATAACCATGAAATCATTTCCGTAATTAAGGAGGGAAATACATGCATCAAAAGACTGTCTTTAAGATAGCGATTTTACTCGTCTTTATCGGGCTATCTTTAATGGTAAGTAGTATACAAATGAAAAATGTAGAAGCCTTTTCGAATCAAGTTATTCAAAGAGGAGCATCTGGTGAAGATGTTATTGAACTGCAATCTCGTTTGAAATATAACGGATTTTATACGGGAAAAGTAGATGGTGTTTTCGGATGGGGTACATACTGGGCACTTCGGAATTTTCAGGAGAAATTTGGACTACCTGTTGATGGTTTAGCGGGTGCTACAACGAAGCAGAAACTTGTTAAGGCAACGAAGTATGATAAGTCGACTGCTAATAAAGGTACTACAACGAATAAAGGGAATAGCGGCGGTACTGCACAAGAAAATAAACCACCACAAAGTAAAGGGACAAATGTTCCAAACGGTTATTCTCAAAATGATATTCAGCTAATGGCAAACGCTGTTTACGGAGAGTCACGTGGTGAGCCATATTTAGGACAAGTAGCAGTGGCTGCAGTTATTTTAAATCGTGTTACAAGCGCATCGTTTCCAAATACTGTTTCAGGTGTAATCTTTGAACCGAGAGCCTTTACAGCAGTAGCGGATGGACAAATCTATTTAACGCCAAATGAAACAGCGAAAAAGGCTGTATTAGATGCGATTAATGGATGGGATCCAACAGGGAATGCACTTTATTATTTCAATCCAGATACTGCGACAAGTAAATGGATTTGGAGTCGTCCACAAATTAAAAAAATCGGTAAACATATTTTCTGTAAATAGAGCGGAGGTGGAAACATGTTACGAGGTATTATCATTGTACTATTAACAGTAGGTGTAGTTGGAACAGGATATTGGGGCTATAAAGAGCATCAAGAGAAGAATGCGGTATTAATTAGAGCGGAAAATAGTTATCAGCGCGCGTTTCATGATTTAGCGTATGAGGTTGACCTATTACACGATAAAATCGGAACAACGCTTGCGATGAATTCACGTTCATCTTTATCACCAGCATTAGCAGATGTTTGGCGTTTAACATCCGAAGCCCGTTCAGATGTAGGGCAACTACCATTAACATTAATGCCGTTTAATAAAACGGAAGAATTTTTAGCGAATATCGGTGATTTTAGTTATCGTGCAGCGGTTCGTGATTTAGAAAAAGAACCGTTAAATGATCAAGAATATAAAACGTTACAAGGTTTATATTCAAATGCAGGAAATATACAAGATGAACTGAGAAAAGTGCAGCATCTGGTGTTGAAAAACAATTTACGCTGGATGGACGTAGAGATGGCACTTGCTTCAAATCGAGATCCAGCAGATAACACAATTATTGATGGATTAAAAACAGTTGAGAAGAATGTAACGTCATACTCTTCTACAAACTTCGGACCGACTTTTACAAGTGCACAAAAGAATAAAAAAGGTGGATTTGAAGCAGAAGGAAAGGCTATTTCAAAAGAGGAAGCGGAAAAAATCGCGAAATCATTTTTAAACTTAAAAGGGAATGAAAAAGTAGAAGTCGAGAAAAGTGGAAAAGGTGCGAAAGAATCATTCTACAGTGTGAAAATTCAAGATCCAGCAACGAACAATGAGTATTATATGGATATTACCGGAAAAGGTGGATATCCAATTTGGGTAATGAATAACCGAGAAATTAAAGAGCAAAAAATTAGTTTAAATGATGCAGGAAGTAAAGGATTGGCATTTTTAAAGGATCATAAGTTTACAAATATGGAGCTGTTTGATAGCTCTCAATATGATAATATCGGTGTGTTTACGTACGTTGTAAATGAAAATGGAATGCGTATTTATCCAGAAGCAATCCAAATGAAAATTGCTTTAGATGATGGATCGATTGTTGGTTTTTCCGCAAAGGAATATTTAGCATCGCATCAAAAACGAACAATTCCGAGTGCGAAACTAACTGCTGCTGAGGCGAGAAAGAAAATTAACCCCGATGTAAAAGTTATGGAAGAACGTAAAGCTGTAGTAGTAAATGACTTGCATAATGAAGTACTTTGTTATGAATTTATTGGTACTTTAGGGAAAGATACGTACCAAATTTTCATTAACGCAAATAATGGAGCAGAAGAAAAAGTGAAGAAGATGCAAGCTGTTGAAAAAATTTATGATTAAACATCAATGATAAAGTGGTGAAAATAATGAAAATCATTATATATATGTTAATGCTTTGTTTCGTTTTTACTGGATGTAGTATTGGGAAAAAAGACAATCCTAATGAAAAGCCAGAACAAAAAAATGTCTCGATGAAAAATGTTACGTATACGAATAAATCAAATAAGCCAAACGAAAAAGCTGCTGATCATTTAGCATCTTTAGCTGCAAGTATACCTGGTGTAAACGATGCGACAGCAGTAGTAGTTGGGAAATATGCTGTTGTAGGTATTGATGTAAAAGCGAAACTTGATCGAACTCGCGTGGAGTCAATTAAGTATTCTGTTGCAGAAAGTTTGAAGAATGATCCCAATGGTGCTAATGCAGTCGTTGTAGCAGATGTTGATACGTATGAAAGATTAAAACAAATAGGAAAGCAAATTAAAAATGGTAAAACTGGTGAAGGTATACTTGATGAATTAGCAGCAATTGTTGGCCGAGTAATGCCACAAGTTCCAAATGATATGATTGAAAATAGAGAAACGAATCCAATTAAAGATAATGATAAACAATTACCAAAAGATGAAGAACAAGAACTACGAAAAGAACAAGAAGATCAGTCAAATAACCATTTGAAAAAATAGTGAAAATCCCGTACTAAATTGTACGGGATTTTCCTGTAAGATTAAATATTCAGTTTATTTTTAAGGGAATATATGGTTTAATAATGAGGGGAGGGACAACCGTTATGATGAAAAAAAGCGCACTCATATTAGGTAGTTTATGCATATGTTTCAGTATGACAGCGTGTGATCAGAAGAAAGAAGTGAAGAAGAAAACGGCTACGTCTTCTACAATAACGGAAAATAAAAAGCAAGAGTCCATTAATATAAATCATTTCTCAAATATTAATGAAGGAATGACTTATTTAGAGGTGAAAGAATTAATCGGTTTTGAAGGGGATTTACTCATAGAAGAAGGGGTAGAACATTCTACACAAATTAAACAAATTTTTGCTTGGAAAGGAAGCAATCCAAAATCATTTGCTGAAATAACATTTTTGGATGGAAAAGTGCAGTCTAAAGCGCAGCAAGGTTTAAGTTAATAAGTTAAAAATGGGAGAGTTAAGCATGAACATACATACAGGGGAAATACAATTAGTTCCGTATAAGGAGCAGTATAAAGAGAGAATAGAATCATTTAGTTTACCAAGTGAACAAGTGCGATTCACAGCGAATCCAGGTGAATTACTGGAGAAAGCGAAAAATGATCGAACTAAAAATGTAGTTGTTATTTTGGACTTTAGCGGAGTACCTGTCGGTGTTTTTGCATTACAAACGGGTGACAGAGTACAGGAGTTTACAGAAAATAAAGATGCCATACTTTTAACTTCTTTTTCTATTAATCACAATAAACAAAGGAAGGGATATGCTAAAAAATCATTGGCTTTATTACAAGAATTTGTAAAATGTTATTACCCAATAAAAAATGAAGTGATTCTTGCTGTAAATGAAAAAAATATTCCGGCACAAAAGTTATATGAGAAAGTTGGATTTCAAGATAAAGGGTTTAGAAGAATGGGATCAATCGGACAACAAGTCATATTACATTTACCTATAACCAAATAATGAGATAACAAAGCTTACTCTTGAAGAAAACCATGTAGTAAGTTTTTTTATTACATGATTTGTTAGAAAAATCTATGCAAATATCTGAGGAATATGAAGATGTAAATATATCTGATTTTTAGGACTGTTAAAATGTGAGGTGTATTGTTATGACAATTTATATTGCACTACTACGGGGAATTAATGTAGGTGGACATAATGTAGTCAAAATGGCGGATTTGAGAAAAGTCTTTGAATCAATAGGGTTAAAAAAAGTGAAAACATATATTCAAAGTGGAAATGTAGTGTTTGAGTCAGAAAAAGGGATGAGTTTTTTAAAGGAACGAATTGAATGTGAAATTAAGAATGTTTTTGATTTCGATGTTCCAGTCATGTTAAGAACAAAAGATGAATTTATAAATATTATAAAAACGTGTCCTTATGAAGCCGGTTTATTGTTAGAAGGAGAAAGCATACATGTTGCCTTTTTAGCCAATGTACTTTCTGAAGAAGACAGTAATCAGTTGTTTACGATTAAAAGTGAAATAGAAGATTGCCATATTGAAGGAAAAGTAGTGTATTTGTTTTTCAAAAAAAGTATCCGGAATTCTAAATTAATGAACCAGTTTCAAAAATTACATACACCAGCTACAGTAAGGAATTGGCGGACTGTAAATAAGTTAAAAGCAATAGTGGAAGATATGTATTAAAAAAGTGGTTTTCTATTTACAGAAAACCACTTTTTTTATTTATATTGTTTTGCGACAATAAGTTCAACGATAGGATAAATAAAGAATGAAGAGCAAAGTGCTATAAATAGAGGAAGGTTCTTTATTTCATCGAGTAATAGGGATAAAAATCCTTCTGAAAATATTAATATAAGAAACATCATACACATAAGTACAAAATAAGAAATTTTAAAGCTTTTATATGTAATTTGTTGTCCCATCTCATCTTGACTTTCTTCCGATACTCCGTTTGGATCTCCCCATGTAATATGATTAATTAAATTACCAAGTATTAAAGAACCAGCGAAAATCGTCCCGCCCAAAATTGAACCTTCAGTTATGTATTTGTATGTGCCATGTACAAGTATAGCGATTAAAGAAAAAATTATGATTACAAAAATAGTTTTTTTAGTATTCAATATATATTTGCACCTCCACTTTTGTAAAAAACTCTTTACATCCATAGTATAAAATTGGAAAGGTTTCGTGTCCAATACTTTTTACACAAAAGGTGAAGGTATATAGTATTTTGTTTTAAAGATAAATAAAAAATTACATTACATTTGAATGTAAAAGAATAGGCTCGCATATATTTGGAAGGGATGTCAGATTAATTTAGGGGGTAGTTATGTCTATACTTTTAAAAGCTGGTGCAGATGCAGGAAATAATGGTTTGAAGTTAATGGTGAAAGGGCAGGACCCTATTTTTATCCCGAGTATTTATTCTTTATATATAGGAGAGCCTACAGGACTGTTAGATGAGGGAGATGTATCATTATCAGAATTAGAGAATCACATTGATGTGACCATTAGTTCTCCATCGCTAATGTTAAATAATGTACGATACATCGTTGGAGAAAAAGTGATTCAAGATCAATTAAAAGGTACTGAGGTGGAGAAGAAATCAAATAAGTCTACTGATGAATTAATGGTTATTACAATCCTTTCTGGTTTAGCGATAAGTGCTATGCGTCAAAGTCCAACTTCAAGTCATATTAATATTCGTTATGATTTATCGGTCGCTCTTCCTATGCAGCTTATTACACAGGAAATCGCTGCTGAAAATGCAAAACGTTATATGGGAAATCATAAGGTTGTTTTCCATTATCCGAACGGACGGGATGTTACGATTAATGTTTCTATTGAGTTTTGTAAATGCCTACCTGAAGGCGCTTCTGGGACGTGGGGCATTGTATATGATGAAGAAGGAAATGTTGTGAAACATAAAATAGAATGTGAACAAAATCAAGTTTCAGAAATTGATTTTGTTGATAAAACATTATTATCTTTTGATATTGGCGCGGGGACAACCGAAGAAGTTGTTTCGTTAGGGGTAAATTTCCGTCCGCAATTAAGTAAAGGGTTATCGTACGGTGTAAAAGAAACGTTACTACAAATTATTACAAGATGGAATCGGAAATATCCTACGAAAACAATTGATAGCATTACAGAATTTAACCAAATTTATTTAAATGAAAAACACCCGAGAAATGCATTGTTAGTTGAGGAATCGCAACCAGCGTTTTTAGGTTTAGCTGCACGTGTCGCAACAGATATTATTAACAAAATTGATGATATGAAAGACGATCCATATGTATTTATTTATGGTGGGGGCGCAGTTATTATTAAAAATAGCTTGAAAATGATTTTAAAACAAAAAGGACGCTTGAAAAATGTGATTTTTGTAGATAACCCGTTATTTACAAATGCTCGTGGGTTATTAGTATACACATGCTCGCCAAAATACAGAGAGCATAAGCAAAAAGAGTTAGGGTTTACAAACTTAACGATAAGTTAGTTGGTGGAAGTATGCGATCTAGGCGATATAAACGTGGTGATCGAGTGAAAATTAATATTAATAAATCAGTATCGCCTGAAATGATTGCTTGGCTTAATAAACAATCTAATCCAACTAATTTCTTTTTCTTTGCAGCCCAGCAATTATTTAAACAAGTAGGAGATATTGATGTATCAAAAACCTTGCCAAGTAGCCATGTTTTTTCTTTATATGTAGAACCTTCATCTCTATTAAAAGTTGAAATGAATCCATTTAAAAACGTACCATTAGAAACTAGTAAATCCACCGAAAATGTAAAAAAAAAATCGTGGGAATCTGTTGATCAGTTAGATTGTCCATTTTTTTAAACATAGAAAAAATAGGTAGAGCCCATCACTATACATAGGAATGCAGTGATGGGCTTTTGTTATTGTATCGTAATATCTATAAAGTGAAACTATAATCAGTGGGGGGGTTCATCCCCACTGATTATTAGCCCTCACGAATTGGGTGTTTATGGGCAGCAGGGCTTCCACCTAACTTCTTTGTTTCAGCCGAATTTTGAGGTGGGAGTTTTACTGCCCACAAATAGCGGGATAAATAGAAGGGGACAAAACAATTTGTGCCCCTTCTAAAAGTTATCCTTATCTTATATAGGATATATGTTCTGAAACTGCTTCAATAATTTTATCCCAGTCATCGGGGTGATTCTCATGTCCTGTACCTTCAAGGGTTAATAGCTTTGAGTTCGGAATTTCTTCAATAAGTGCGAGTCCATGTTCAAGTGGAAGAGCTCTATCGTCCGTACCATGAATTACTAAAGTTGGTACCAGAATTGATTTAAGTATACCCTCATAAGAATCATCACCTGTTAGGAGGGCGTGATTAAACATACTTAATAGATTGTTAGCACGTTCTATTTCTTGTTTTACTTGTTTCAAAGTTCTTGCTTCATTAAATATACGCTTTGATCCACAGAGTAGACGTGATCCTGTAACTAAATATTTCGCTATAACATCTTTATTTGTCCAATCTAAATTCACACCATTAGCATGATGTGTCAAAATTCTTTCATCCATTGGAGGCAAATCACGAGTATTGTTATCAGATCCAATAACGCTTGTTGCTAGTAATGTTAAGGTTAATATTCTTCCTGGGTGTTTTATTGCAGCAATTTGAGCAATCATACCTCCTAATGACATGCCCAGAAGGTGTGCCTTGTCAATATGATACGCATCGAGCACCCCGATTGCATCTTCAGCCATGTCTGCTACAGTGTAATTGGAAGTCCCAGGCTCATATGTAATAGAGCGCCCAACATCACGGTTATCATAGCGAATGACAAATCTCCCTGTGCTAGCTAACCTTTCACAAAATTCTTCATCCCAATAAACCATTGAACACGTAGCTCCCATAATTAATAATATTGCTGGGTTATTAGGGTTGCCAAAGCTTTCTGTACATAAATCAATACCGTTTACTTTGAAAACTTGTTCATTCATAGTACACTCTCCGTTTCATTAAAAATTAAAGAAAATATAACTTTTGTTGTTTCTTATCCGGAAACTAAATTGTATTAAAGTTAGGTACATGCTTTTTGCACTCATAATACTTAATTAGTAGAGATAAATATCACCTCCAAACATACTTATTATCATTTGAGACGAAAAATTTTGAAAAATAATTGTTAGTTATTAAAATTAACAGAAAGGAGGAGAGGAAATGAAAGCAATTATTATTGATCAATATGGTAGTGTTGAAAAATTACAAGAAAGACAAGTTCCAAATCCGGTTATTAAGTGTAATGAAGTATTAATACGCATACACGCAACATCTGTTAATCCTGTTGATTGGAAAATAAGAAAGGGAGAATTACAAGAGAAGCTGCTATTTTCATTTCCAATAATATTAGGTTTAGATGTTGCTGGAGTAATTGAAGAAGTTGGAGAAGATGTGGACCATTTCAAAATAGGAGATAAAGTGTTTACGAAACCAGAAAATATAGGGAAAGGCTCCTATGCTGAATACATTACAGTAAAATCAGATTTAGTAGCTTACATGCCAAATAATATTAGTTTTGAAGAAGCTGCGTCTATACCTCTTGCAGGACTAACAGCTTGGCAAAGTCTTGTTGATTACGCACTAATAAAAGAAAATGATCGAGTATTAATTCATGCTGGAGCTGGTGGAGTAGGTAGTTTTGCAATTCAAATCGCGAAATCATTTGGGGCCTTTGTCGCTACAACTGCAAGTAGTAAAAATGAAGAGTTTTTAAAGTCTTTAGGTGCTGACCTCATCATTGATTATAAAAAAGATAAATTTGAAGAGCTACTATCGGATTATGATATTGTGTTAGATACAATCGGCGGAGAAGTACAAGAGAAAAGTTTTCAAATTATTAAGCCTAGTGGTGTTCTAGTTTCTATCGTTCATGAACCGGTACATGAAGTACAAGGAATAAAATCAGGATTTTTATGGTTAAAACCAAGCGGAAAGCAATTATACGAATTATCAGGTTTGATTCAAGCTGAAAAAATTAAACCAATCATTAGTAAGGTTGTTCCGTTTAATGAAAAAGGAATTAGAGAAGCTCATATTTTGAGTGAAAGTCAGCATACTAGAGGGAAAATTGTAATTACAATGGAATGATGTTTACATAAATATACGAGTGGTGACTTAAAAAGAAAATTGTCACCACTCATATAAACTACAATTTTTGCATGACAAAAGTAATCGCATTCGTATTTAATTGAATGTGTGTACCGTTTCGTAGAATATCATACGCTAAACTTTTTATTTCAACTTTTACTTTTTGCCATTCGGTATAAACGCCTTTTAGTGTACGTATCATTTCTTCCGTAGAAAGGTCAATTTCAATTAAAGCATCTAATTCTTGATTCGTTTCCAAGTCAATTTCTTGAATGTTAGAGTTAACTATTAAACAATTGATACCACCACTCTTTGTCCCATTTTCCATAGAGTGAAGTACTTTTTTAAAATCGTCTATTGATCTGACATGTTCTAAACTTGATACTGCAACGATGTAGTCATAAGTATTAGGAGCAATATAGTAGTCTTCAATTGCTGCTTGTTCCGTTTTTATGTATTCAAATACACCATATTCTTTGCTATAAACTTGTAACTTCGTTAAAGCCGAATCGAGTAGATCAACACAAGTAACAGTGCCGCCACTATTCGTGATTTTTTGTGCAATCGGAATACTGTTTCTACCGACACCAGAGCCAAGGTCAAGTATTTGTAGCTCTTTCTGTCCTTCAAAATAGTTCAGCATGTCCAAAACTGTTTTAACGGGTTTATAAAGCCAAGATCCAGCTTCGAATAATTTATATTGATCATAGCAAAGATCGTGATATTTTTTCTCTTCTTGTCTTATGTAATCGATTCTGTTCATAGTGTTTCAGCTCCAATAGTTTCATGGCGAAATGAATAGGTTGGAGAACCTTTGACATTCATTTGAATTCGAAATATACCACCAGCATGTGGGTACTGTTTTAATTCCGCATCCGTCATTCTTGTTCGGGCTGTTGTGATATATAAATCGGTCAAATTAGGTCCTCCAAAAGTACACGACGTAACATATAAAGCAGGAATCGGAATACTTAAAATCTGTTTTCCAGTAAAGGGATTCCATCTAGTAATCTTCGAGCCTCCCCAATGTGCAATCCATAAACAACCTTCTACATCAATTGTCATGCCATCGGGTATACCTTCATTTTCAGGGAAGATGATAACATCTGTTGGATTGCTAATTACACCAGTATGTATATCATAATGAAAACGGACTACTTTTTTTGTAGGTGTATCAATGAAATAAAGAAATGTATGATCAGGGGACCAAGCTATACCATTTGACGTATTTACATGTGCAACTTTTTTATCTACGTTGAAATTATTGTTTAAACAATACAAGGAACCAGCAGCATTAATACCGTATAAGTCTGTAGTGCCCGCCCAAAAGCGGCCAGCTGGATCGCATTTTCCATCGTTAAAGCGATTTTCTAATAAATCTGGTTCAGGGTCATAAATATGTGTAAGTATTTTTGTGTCAAGATTAAGAGAATAAAAGCCTTGTTCCATTGCTACTAAAACTTCATCGTTCGTATATGGAACAACACAACCGATTTGTTGGTCGAGAGTGATTGCTCGGTTTGTTTTTTTAACAGGATTATAAAGACATAATTTTTTCTCGATAATATCAACCCAGTATAATAATTGTTTCTTCTCATCCCAGCAAGGACCTTCCCCTAAATTCGCCTTAGCATCAACGACTAATTCTATATTTCTGAGCAATATGTTTCACCTCTATTCATTAAAGCTATATATAAAGTTCGATAAGACGAGAGGTAAACCTTTCACTGAAATGAAATTAAGATTTCCAGTGTAAGAAAAGAGGGCCTTATCACGTAATTCGAAAATAGCGTATAGCCATGGGGAGGGAAATGCATATGATGTTTTATGAAATTGTCTGTTTTTCATGTAAAAATGTATTTCGCGTATACGAAGGAAGCGGAAAATATAGGGAATTCAAGAGAAATCCGGAGGGGAAATATTGTTGTAATGAATGTAGTCATAAAATTCAACTGGAAGCGATAAAACATTTTTTTAGATAGTTATATGCTATTTGTTTTCGTTCAGAAAAATTTGACAATGTATTCGTTATAAATTATCATATGTAAAAACTAATATTCAAAATGGCATTGAAGAGAAGAGTAGTTAAGAATGAATACATACAGAGAGCTCTGGTAGCTGAGAAAGAGCGGTTAAACATCTTAACGAAAAAAGACTTGGAGCTGCGCAAGGAACTAATTTGTTTAGGGATGGTGCGACGGGTTCTCCCGTTATAGAGATAGGGTATAAGCATATTTTGCCGTACCTGAAAAGGTTAATATGGTGACGTATTAACAAACTGAGGTGGTACCGCGAAGCTAATAACTCTCGTCCTCAAGATTAATAATCTTGGGGGTGGGAGTTTTTTTATTGTATAAAACTGAAAATGTGAAAACAAAAATACAATTGAGGTGAGTATATGCATTGGGCGTATGAAGTGGCACATAAATTAATTAGAAAACATCCCAACAAAGAAACTTTTGTTTGCGCATCTGGAATTAGTCCATCTGGTTCGGTTCATATTGGTAACTTTCGTGAAATAGTAACGACTTATTTTGTTGTAAGGTCGCTTCAAGATTTAGGGAAAAAGACTCGTTTTATATTTTCATGGGATGATTATGACAGGTTTAGAAAAGTTCCCAAAAATATTGATCCTTCTTTTGCAAAATATATTGGTATGCCATACTGTGATATTCCTGATCCGTATGGGTGTCATAATTCGTACGCAGAGCATTTTGAAAAAGAGTTTGAGGAATCGCTTCAAGCATTTGGAATTGAAGTAGAATTTATTTATCAACATGCTGAATATAGAAGCGGAAGGTATAACGAAAACATAATAGAGTCTTTGTATAAAAGAAAAGAAATATATGATATTTTAATGGGTTTTAAAACAGGAATACACCGAGAAGAGGATAGAGAAAACTTTTATCCCGTTATGTTATATTGTGAGAGCTGCGGGAAAGATGCAACAACTATTACACATTTTGATGAAGTACTAAAAACAGTTCGATATGACTGTGAATGTGGAAATCAAAATAAATTATCCGTATTAAATACAAATCAAATGAAACTGAATTGGAAAATCGATTGGCCGATGAGATGGATGATAGAGGATGTAATTTTCGAACCGGGTGGGAGAGATCATTCATCGGAAACAGGTAGTTATAATGTATCAAAAGAAATTGCAAGGAAAATATTCAGTTGTGAAGCCCCTCAATACGTTGCTTATGATTTCATTGGAATTAAAGGGCATCATGAAAAAATGTCCAGTTCTTCAGGGAATAGTATTACACCTAGCGACTTATTAAAAGTGTATGTACCAGAAGTAATTCTGTTTATGTTTGCAAAATATAAGCCTGATGCAGCTTTTCATATTGGACTTGATGAAGATGTGATTCGCAATTATACAGAGTATGAGAGATTGAAGGACAGTTATGAAAATAAAACAATCAAAAATGAAGATTTATTTGATGCAATTAAACTTTCTAGACTTGATAGCCGATTTAAAGAGTATCCAAAGTTTAATCAAGTAGCAGGAACTTTACCGTTATTAAATTTTGATTCGTCTATTTTACAAGATATATTAGAGAAAATAGATAGGTGCTATGGATTACCTGAAATGATAGCGATAAGTAATCGTGCAGAGTATTGGATAAGAAACTTTCAATCTAAAAAAATAATTGCGGTAAATAAAGAGAAAAATACGGAGTTTTATAACACATTAGATGAAAGGCAGAAAAAATGGCTAGTAGAAGTTTGTAAAATACTTCGTTCTAATAACGATCATTCTAAACTAATGGAGCAATTGTATACGATTTGTCATCATGAAAATAAAAAAATAATGAAAGAAAATCAAAAACAATTATTTACCGTTATATATAGGCTCATTATGAATCAATCAAGTGGTCCACGTATACCGTTATTAATACATGTAGTAGGCGCCAGAAAATTCGTCACATTATTAGATTTCTAAAAGATAGTTAAAAGCAACGCAAGTACTCAATAGAATAAGTACTTGCGTTGCTTAATTTTTACTATCTTGAATACATTTTTGGACATTCATCACCACTTGGTTCGTAAAAGCAATGACTTTTAAATTGTCCTGCAAACGGCTGATTATACCACTCGGATGGACAAGCTCCAACTGGACGAAAATACCAAAGAGCCCATCGTGCTGGCCAGCGCCATTCACCTTGTAAAACTTTTCTTGCGATTTCTTTTTCTGATTCACGGGCACGTTGATAAAAGTATCCGTATTGAACCGCTTCGAATCCGCCAGGGCTTTGATATACTGCATCACGCACAGATCGAAGCTCTTTAAAATCTAAACAATCACAAAACACACGATTTACGACAACACATCCAACAAGTTGTTCACCTTGTCGTCCTTCGCCCTCAGCTTCAGCACGAATTAATCGAGCGAGTAAATCAACGTCGCTTTCGTTGTATGGAATAAGGGGCATTGTAATACCACCTTTCTTTACCTGTTATAGTAAAGAGTGTATGTTTCAAAATGAGCTAAGTGCATTTTTCTTTAAAATAACTACTAATTTTAAAAAGGAGCTTATACAGATAAAAGCTAATTATTATATAGAAGATAAAAACGAAAAAGGAGAGGTACTATGCATCGTATTCATAAAGAACATATCATTTACGCAATGTCACCAGAAAATAAGCCCTGTATGGAAGTGGAAATTGGGAGCCGTCTTGTATTTGAAACATATGATTGCTTTGAAAATCAAATTGATTCTGAAGATGTTGTGTTTCAAGAATTAGATTGGAACCGAATTAATCCAGCGACTGGACCTGTATATATTAAAGGTGCAGAATCTGGTGATATATTAGCCGTAACGATTGAAAAGATTAAAATTGCAGAGCAGGGTGTTTTAACTACAGGTGCGAACCTCGGTGTAATGGGGGATGAGCTAAATGAAAATACAGTGAAAATTGTCCCAATACATAATGAACATGTTATATTTTCCAATGAAATACATATTGCAATTAACCCCATGATTGGTGTAATTGGTACGGCCCCGAAAGAGGAGAGTATTTCCTGTGGAACACCGCATGACCACGGCGGAAATATGGATTGTAAAGAGATAAAAGAAGGCACTACATTATTATTACCTGTAAATGTTCCTGGCGCTCTTTTGGCATTAGGAGATTTACACGCTGCAATGGGTGATGGTGAAATTGGTGTTAGTGAGGTGGAAGTTGCTGGAGAGGTAACTGTAACTGTTCAAATTATAAAAGAAAAAAAATGGCCATTACCAATGGCTATCCAAAAAGAAAAAATAATGACGATTGCTTCAGAGAAATTGTTAGACGATGCAGCGAATCGTGCTGTACGTAATATGGTGACATTTTTACATGAAGAATTAGAAATGTCTAAAGCAGATGCAACTCTTTTATTATCAGCAGCGGGTAATTTGAAAATTTGTCAAGTTGTGGATCCACTAAAAACGACGCGGATGGAACTAGGAATGGAATATGTGGAGAAGCTGGGTTTTAATTGGAGTAAATTTAATATTAAATAAGAATAATAGAAGAAGGATGCTGTTTTTTTTAGTATCCTTTTATAATTTACGGATTAAATAAAAAGAGGTAGTATTTATTTTGTATAAGTATATTTGAGATTGTGAATTAAAAGGAGTTTAAGAATGGTCAAAATTATGATTGTTGAAGATGATATGAAAATTGCGGAGCTATTATCAACTTATGTTGCGAAATACGGTTACCAAGGAATAGTTATATCGGATTTTCAAAATGTGTTAGACATATTTTTAGAAGAACAGCCAGAGTTAGTTTTATTAGATATTAATTTACCAAGCTTTGACGGCTACTATTGGTGTCGTCAAATTCGCGGAGTTTCCACATGTCCAATTTTATTTATCTCGGCCCGTGAAGGTACGATGGATCAAGTTATGGCGTTAGAAAATGGTGGCGATGATTTTATTCCGAAGCCTTTTCATTATGAAGTTGTAATGGCGAAAATTCGTAGTCATTTAAGACGTGCTTATGGAGACTATGCACCGAAAATAGAAGAACGAATGGTTGAGCAACAAGGTCTTTGTTTATATCCTGAAAGACTTGTTTTGAAGTTGCGGAACCAAGAGATTGATATAACGAGAAATGAAGCCATTTTATTAGAAATGTTAATGAAAAACTATCCGCGTGTTGTGAGTAGGGAAGTATTATTAAATAAATTATGGGATAGTGAATCTTATGTTGATGATAATACATTAAGTGTAAATACAACACGTGTGCGTAAAAAGTTAAAAACGTTACAAATTGAAGGAGCAATTGAAACAATTCGTAGTGTTGGGTATAGATTACATATTACTTGGGATAATGGTATGGAAAAATGATAAGGTTGTTTATACGTGATCATATACCACTTATTTGTTTTACTGCGATCCAACTACTAGCCATATTCTTAGTTTATTGGTTTGATGGACATAATCATATTACTACAGCATTATATGCAATGTTTTTAGGTGCTTTTTTTATGGTAAGCTACTTAGTATTTCGTTATTTTACACATCGTTCTTTTTATGAGCGCTTAGCAAATCCATTGCAATCTTTGGATGAATCCGTTCAAAAATCTGATTTTGCAGTTTTATCTACCGCTCTCCAAGATTTGCTTGATGCACAATATCGTCATTATCAAAATCAGCTGCAATTACAAGAGAGAAAAAATAATGATCATTTAACCTTTATGAATCAGTGGATTCATCAAATGAAAACACCTCTTTCTGTAATAGAATTAATTACACAGGATGAAGTGGATTCGCGTTTTGAAAGTATTAACGAGGAAACAGATCGATTGAAAAAGGGATTAGAGATGGCATTATATGTCGCACGTTTAGAAGCATTCACACAAGATTTTTATGTAGAAAGAGTACAACTACATAAAATAGTGAATGATTCTGTACATGAACATAAACGCTTCTTTATCCGAAATTTTGTATATCCAGAGCTTGAAATTGATAAAGGTATTACGGTAGAAAGTGATGCGAAATGGTTGCAATTTTTAATTGGACAAGTTATATCGAATGCGATTAAATATTCATCAGGTAGTAGAGAAAAGATTAAAGTGAAAGCATATAAGGAAGGTAATACAGTTGTACTTGAAATTATCGATAGTGGCGTAGGGATACCGAAGCAAGATTTACCAAGAGTATTTAAACCTTTCTTTACCGGAGAAAATGGTAGAGATTTTAAAGAATCAACGGGAATGGGTCTATATCTTGTATATGAAATTACGAAACAATTGGGACATAATGTAGAGATCCATTCAGAGGTTGGTAAAGGTACCGTTGTACGAATAATATTTTTTAATGTGTAACAAGTGATCAAGGCTAAAGGCTAAAGAACTTTGAAGATAAGTTTTTTAGCCTTGTTTTGTACCACTTGGGAATAAAGAATTATTTACCTAAGAGAAGTAAAAGCGAATTGTTTATTATTCGTTTATGGTAGGGGGATTGTAATGGATATTCGGAAAATGAGATATTTCATAACAGTGGCAGAAGAATTAAACTTTAGTCGTGCAGCAGAGCGTCTTATGATGGCACAACCTCCTTTAAGTCAAGAAATTCGTAAATTAGAAGAAGAGTTAGGAGTTCAACTTTTTCATCGAACAAAAAGAATGGTTGAACTTACGGATGCTGGAAAAATATTTTTAGAAGGTGCGCGGCAAACATTACTTCAAGTAGATAGAACCATTAAAGAAACACAGCTTGCGGATGAAGGGAAGATAGGCCATTTAATAATCGGTTTTGTCGATTCTACAGAAACTGTAATAGAGATATTAAAAAAATTTCGAGAACGTTTTCCTAGAATACAGCTTATATTACGCGAGATGACAACAGACCAGCAAATAAAAGCGCTATATGAAAAACAAATTCATATTGGATTTATTCGTTCCAAGCAGAATAATGAAATATTAGCTTCCGAAGTTTGTTCTGAAGAATGTTTAAAATTAGTTTTGTATGAAGAGCACCCTTTCGTTTCGTTACCTAACATTTCAATCAAATCATTAGTAGATGAACCATTTATTTTATTTCCACGTCATTTTGGTACAAACTTTTATGATTTAATTATTAGTTACTTTTGGGAACATGGAGTAAGTTTAAATATTGTTCAAGAAGCAATTCAGATGCAAACGATTGTGAATTTAGTTGCAGCAGGAATGGGGATTTCTGTCGTTCCATCATCAGTGGAAAGTTATAAAAAACCGGGAGTTATATATAAAGAAATTCAAGAAAATACCCCGAAAATAAATTTATATGCTGGATGGAGACTAGATGAAAAATCTGTTGTGTTAGAGAACTTTTTAACAGTTGTTAGAGAGGTTTATACGATCTCACAATGTGAATGTAAAAGATAAAAACCCATCTTTATAGGATGGGCAGTGTGGATTTGGAAAGGAAAGCCTCTTTATAGGGAGAATTCACTGATGTTTTAACCTGTTTTGCTCGGATCGTACTCAATGAAACCTTTTAGTACACCATCAATTTGATCCATAATTTCAGGTTGCAATTTAACACTAGAGGCAATTACGTTTTCTCTTATTTGCTCCGGATTTGATGCGCCAATAATTGCAGAGGAAACAGCTGGATTTTGTAGCACCCAAGCAATTGCGAGTTGAGATAAGGTAAGATTAGTTTCTTGCGCGATGGGATTAAGTTTCTGAATTGCAGTGAGTACATCATCACTCATCCAACGTTGCACGAGTTTTTGGAAAAATGGTTTACCAGCATCAGAGTTAGCACGTGATTGATTCGGCAATGGTTTACCAGGTTGATATTTTCCTGTGAGAATACCTTGTGCAAGGGGGGACCATACGATTTGACCAAGTCCCTCACGTTGACATGTTGGTATTACATCAGTTTCAATAACTCGCCACAACATCGAATATTGAGGTTGGCTAGCGATAAGTGGAATGTTCAATTCTCGTGCGAGTGCTGCACCGCGGGTGATTTGTTCTGATGTCCACTCGCTTACGCCTAAATAAAGGACTTTACCTTGTCGTACAAGATCAGCAAAAGCTAACATCGTTTCCTCAAGGGGAGTGGTTGTATCATATCTATGTGCATAATAGGCATCGATGTAGTCTGTCTGCAATCGACGTAAAGATGCATTACAATTTTCTAAAATATGCTTTCGTGATAAGCCTCGATCATTTTTTCCGGGTCCAGTCGGATGGCAAACTTTTGTACAGAGTTCTATACTTTCTCGGCGTATACCGTTCAAAGATCGGCCAAGTACTTCTTCGGCTATAGTGTCTGAATAAACATCAGCAGTATCGAACGTTGTAATTCCGACATCTAGTGCTGCTTTCACACAATCATTTGCAGTATCCTCATCTACTTTTCCACCATGGTTTATCCAGTTCCCATATGCAATCTTGCTAACTGTTAATCCACTGTTTCCTAGTCTGCTAAATTCCATTATAGTGTCCCCCTTTAAAATGATACCTTTATTATAAGAACTGAAATTCAATATGTATAATATATAATTGATCATAAATTTATATAAAAATTATATAAGGAGGAGTATATAGAAGTTTATAGATAGGGAAATCTAAAGTAAGAAGAACATGAAAATGTAGTTTGTATTTTATTGATATGAAGTGCAATGAGGGAAAATAAACTTTTTTACGTACAAACAATGATATTTACGCATACAATACCACTATGGTACAATATGGTTACTAACGACGGAAAGGAATGATGGGTGGACGATGATTAACTAATCTTATTTTTAAACGTTGAAATTCAATAAATTTCAATTTATAAAAAATAGGATTAGTCTGCCCAATTCCATTCAACGGTATTGCTATTTGATTTGCGTAATAGCTTATTTGGGTATAAATAATGTAATGACTAATCCTGCCAAAATTACTTTGGGAGGATTTTTTTGTTCTCCCTTAATGAAAGGGATCGGTAATATGAAAGAGCTTTTAAAATTAAATGATGTGTATGTTGAAATAAAGGAAAATACTTTGTTAGAAAAAATGAATGTAGTAGTAAAACAAGGAGATGTTATCGGATTAATTGGTAAAAATGGTGCTGGTAAATCAACGTTGCTTCAATTAATAAATGGGAAGATTGAACCATCAAAAGGTACTGTTGAATGGCAGCAAATAAATATGACAACCGCATATGTTGAACAAGAAATAGAATCTTTTATTAGTAATGATGTGATTGCAAAAGAAGCAGAGCTTCTTGCAAAATGGGGCGTGCCAACGAACGATTTTCATACTTTAAGTGGTGGTGAAAAGCTGAAAGTTCGGTTAGCGAAAGGATTTGCGGGAAATCCTAATGTCTTAATATTAGACGAACCGACAAATCATTTAGATGAGATGAGTACGGAATTTCTCATTAAACAAATAAAAAATATGAAAGGTACAGTTATCGTTGTATCACATGATCGATATTTTTTAGATGTTGTCGCAACAAAAATATGGTCAATTGAGGATAAAAAATTAATTGAGCATAGCGGTAATTATACGAGTTATATGAAAGCGCGTGAGCAAAGAAGATTGACGCAGCAACGTGA
The DNA here is from genome assembly GCF_016483685.1 of Bacillus cereus group sp. N8. Taxonomy (NCBI): domain Bacteria; kingdom Bacillati; phylum Bacillota; class Bacilli; order Caryophanales; family Bacillaceae; genus Bacillus; species Bacillus cereus group sp. N8. The sequence goes on from NZ_JAEHBK010000010.1 coordinate 169,138, forward strand.
ATATGAAAAGCAGCAAAAAAAGATAGAACAAGTTGAAACACATATAAAAGAATTAAGTTCATGGTCACAAAAGGCACACGCACAGTCTACAAAACAAGAAGGAGTTAAAGAGTTTTATCGTGTAAAAGCGAAGCGAATGGATGCGCAAGTGAAGTCAAAACGAAAACGTCTCGAAAAAGAGCTGGAGAAAACGAAAGTAGAACGTGTGAAAGAAGAGTATTCAGTCGAGTTTTCTATTCAAGCGAATAAAAAAGTAGGAAAACGCTTCTTAGAAGTGAAACAATTGAGGAAAGAATTTAATAGACAAATATTATTTGAAAACGTTAATTTTACAATTCAGCACGGTGAGAAGGTTGCAATTGTTGGACCAAACGGTAGCGGGAAAACAACATTACTGAAGATGATTATGGGAACGGAAACTGTACAAGGAGAAGTATGGATTTCACCATCTGCAAACATCGGTTATTTAACACAAGAAGTATTTGATTTACCACTGGATAAAACACCAGAAGATTTATTTTTTAAAGAGACATTTGAAGAAAGAGGAAAAGTCCAAAATTTAATGAAACATTTAGGATTCCAAGCTTCTCAATGGAAAGAGCCGATTGAACATATGAGCATGGGAGAACGAGTGAAATGTAAGTTAATGGCTTATATTTTAGATGAAAAAGATGTACTTATTCTAGATGAACCGACGAATCACCTTGACCTCCCTTCACGTGAACAGCTGGAAAATACATTAGCGGAGTATAATGGAACACTAGTTATCGTTTCTCACGATCGATATTTTATAGAGAAAACAACTAATACGAAACTTGTGTTTTCAAATAATACGATACAAAAGCAGCTAGAAGAACCTACTAAAACAAGAGATGATATTGAAGAGCTACGTTTAACGTTAGAAACAGAGAGACAAGAAGTATTAGGTAAATTAAGCTTTTTAACTTCTAACGATAAAGAATATAAAGAACTTGATGAACGATTTATAGAACTTACGAAGCAGATTAAGGCGCTTTAATGTAATTAAGGGGGATTAACATGGGAGAAGATAGTTCGACTAATTTATTTAGAATAGACTGTGGAGATATATACTTGCAAGAGTTTACTATGAAAGATGCGGAGAGCATTTATAAAATATCAAATCAACCGGAAATAGAAAAGTTTTTACCAGACTGGAAATCAACAAAAGAACAACGAGTTAATTGGGTTACAAATTATGAGGTACCAGAAAATAAAGCATTTTTTGATGCCGTGAAACTTACATCAAACGTTGAAGAGTATTCTTTAAAGTTAGGGGTATTTATTACAAGTACAAATGAGTTTATTGGTTGGTGTTGTACGGGTATTAAAGAAGAACTCCCTTCACCAAATAGAGAAATTATGTATGCTATTTCAAGTGAGTATCAACATAAAGGTTACGCAACTCAAGCGACAAAAGGCTTGATCGGCTATTTGTTTGAAAATACAAATGTTGATGCCCTTAACGCAATTGCATTAATTAACAACGTACCATCAAATAAAGTAATTGAAAAATGCGGGTTTACTTATATGAGACAACAGACGATAGAAAATCAACTATATAATCATTATCAATTGAGTAAATCCGAATGGATAAAAAATATTGCCCTGTAAAAGGAATTAACACGAAATCATTAAAAAACTTAGAGCTAAAACTCTAAGTTTTTTTACATTCACTTTATATCTGTTAACATATGAAAGGTGCAATTCGGATGACTTCTTGATGGAATTGCTTTTCACCAAAGCAGGAGCATCAAGCTGTACATGTGATAACCATTTTAAAAAATCATTTACGAAAAGGGATTTGGAAGATTTTATCGAATGCATGTATCTATGAAAACGCAAATTTCTTACTCAAATCACCCTACAAATGAATTACTTTAAGCTCAAGTAGAAGAATGCACGGGAAAAGTGGGATAAGAGTTTGGTCTTAGTCAACAAAAAGTGTTGGTAAGTCTAGTGAGGGGGTACATATAAAACTTACGGTTGAGTGCTAGTGGATTAAATGTTTAAGTTATGAAATAGTTTAAATAAGGGAGGGGAACACATATCATAATTTGGTTTCGTCACTTGCCACAAATAAGTATGGATTTTTCAGAATGGACTCCTTTTATACAGAATAATTGGTATCGAAAACATTATATGAAGTTTGTATATCTACTTCAGATAATCATTTTTCTAATACCCTATTTCTTTGAAATAGGTTTCACTCATATTAATATATTTTATCTTATCATAATTGGTATTTTTGTCTTTATTATTCACGAATGTCTACACATTTTGGTCATAAATAAAAAAGGTGATATTAGCTTAACATGTAGTGGAATATTTTTTTGGTTAAATACAAATGTAATACTATCCAAAGCGAGATTTTGGGTCTTTATGAGCTTGCCTATTATTGTATTATCAATATTTCCTGCTGTTATGTCGTTTTATGTATCAGGAAATATGAAATCAATCATGTTATTTATATGTTGGATAAACACATTTATCTCTGCCTCAGATATCTACAATTCATTTTTTATTGCAATTAAACCGAAAAACTCAGTTTTTTGCAGGGGTTATTATCAAGTGAAATAGTATTAATAGGGTTACTCAAATATATTTTAACTAAAAGCATTAGTTAAAATATGATACTTGAAAGTAAAAGACCGATAAAACAATGGTCTTATCCCTGTCAAGTAGGCAATATTAAAAAGACTAAGCAGCCATCGAGATTCGATATTCTATCGGAGCTCGGTGGTTGAGTCGTTTTTGGAACCG